>CAYRVZ010000043.1:0-14458 GCA_964427815.1 uncultured Saprospiraceae bacterium
TGTATTTAGAGATGCGTTTGATTTTGATTTCAGTCAAACGGATAATATCTTCTTCTGTAATGTCTCGGAGTAGTTGGATGCGTTTATCCCCTTTTTTTACCTTTTCGGAAGGAGTCGATACGTATTTCATTAAGCCTATACGAATAACCTTTAGAACCTCTTCCCAAGTTTCACACTCTTCAATATCCCGATAGATTCGTTCCTTAATAAATATTTTTTCTAAGCTAGCAAAGTGTAGTTTTTCTAGTAAGTCCGCTTTTTTTATTTCTAATTCTAACCGTAATAATTCTTTTGTTGCATCAGTGCTATACTTCAATAAATCTATGACGTTAAGGAAGTGGGGTTTGTTGTCCATGATGACACAAGCATTAGGGGAAATACTTGTTTCACATTTTGTGAAAGCATATAGCGCATCAATCGTTACATCTGGTGAGGATCCAGGTTGCAAAGTAATCAACACCTCCACGTTTTTGGCAGTATTATCAACCACCTTTTTAATTTTAATTGTTCCCTTATCATTAGCTTTAACGATGCTATCGATCAAGGCACTAGTTGTTACCCCAAAGGGTAATTCAGAGACTATCAAAGATTTCTTATCGGGAGCATGTATTTTCGCACGCACCCTTACCTTTCCTCCTCTTTTTCCTTTATTGTAATTAGTCGCATCCATCATGCCTCCACCTGGAAAATCTGGAAGTAACTGTGGGGTTCGTCCTTTCAAAAGAGCAATCGAACCTTTAATTAACTCTATAAAATTATGAGGCAATATTTTGGTCGAAAGACCCACCGCAATTCCTTCGGCCCCTGTCGCAAGAACCATCGGAAATTTCATCGGAAGATTAATGGGCTCATTCTTTCGCCCATCATAAGACAATTGCCATTGGGTAGTATCTGGATTGAAAGCGACATCCAAAGCAAACTTAGTCAATCTCGCTTCAATATATCTAGGGGCCGCTGCTCGATCACCTGTCCGAGGATCGCCCCAGTTACCTTGTGCGTCGATGAGCAAATTCTTCTGCCCGATTTTAACCAGTGCGTCTCCGATAGCGGCATCGCCATGTGGGTGATATTGCATCGTCTGTCCGATGACATTGGCTACTTTATGATAACGCCCATCATCCATCTGTTTCATGGCGTGCATGATGCGTCGCTGTACAGGTTTGAATCCATCCACTATCGAAGGCACTGCCCGCTCTAATATTACATAAGAAGCATAGTCGAGGAAGTACTCTCGATACATACCGGTCAAACTGATGATTTTGCCCTCCTCGTCGGCAGCAGTGACATCGTATTTCTTTTTTGCCATTGGTCTTTTTCTATTCTTTAGTTTCCTTTCGGAAAAAATGTGGCACAAAGGTATTAAATGCCATGCTATTGCACGTCTCCTTGTGGAAAAAAGGAAACGGTCGGCAAATATAACACAAATTGTTGTAATGCGTTTATTTGATTAGGTTTATACGCTTCCTTCGGTCGCTGATTTATATTTAGTATCTTGGCGTACGTAATAAAATTTTATTTTACTACCATTTGGTTTCTTTTAATAAGGAAACCCCATGGGGGTAATGTATAGGAGAAATTTATGGATCCAAGGATAATTTTTCAAACATAAGACTTCCGCTTTACAATAGTGATATACCCTTTGTCTCCTATGAGGTATCCTTGATCGTAGCAAAAATAGTAAACGGTCTCTTTTTTTGTTGTGTAGATGTTTGTATAAAAATCAAAATTAAAGCCTAATTCAATTAGCTTCTTCTTGGAAATAGAGGCTTTTCCATCTGGATTGAGATCATGCAGGATGGTTCTGTTTTTACGCAAAATGGCATTGGTATTACGTATTAGTTTTGTAGAGGAGGCGTTTTGTTTATTGAAAAATGAAGACCGACATTGGTCCGAACAAAACTTTTTGTCAATTCTACCGACCAGTTTATGATCGCATTCTATGCAAGTACGAGTTTCCATGTAAGTAGTATGTTATAACAATAATACTGCGATAAAAATTCACAGGTTTATGGGTAAAGATAAATAAAAATTAATAACGCAAGCGATTATTGCCCAAAAAATATGCTTGCCTAGGTTCTATTGGGTGTTAACCATTGACATTTTGGGCAAAAAGTTGCTTTTCTGCTAAAATAAACACATCTTTGTAATAACCGAAACGGTTGGCTTATGCGCTATTTTTTGACAGGTTTGATTTTGTTTTTAATCATGGCATTTTTTGTGCGAAGCTGGTATGTCCAGCAGTTCAATACGCCAGAAAAGGAAGCCATTATACTAAAAAAAGTCAACCAGTCACCTGAGGATTCACTGAAGGTGATTTTTTCGGACTTTTTCATACTTGATGATAACTTACTTTTAAAACCAGACGATTATTCAATGATTGCGCGAGTAGTGGCTGTCTTACGACAAAAACCAAAAACGAAGCTCATTGTATCTATGTCAGAGGCTTTAAATGCGCCAAAAGTGAAAAATACCTTGACGACTATTTTAGAGGATCAAGGAATTAAGGAAACTAGATTTCAATTTTTGCGTAAGCCATCCAAACGCATCGATTTGCATAAAGTCCTTTTTCAAGTCCTCTAAGGTGCTTTATCAGGATTCTAGCGACTAAATCGATGCGTATATTTTTAAAATCTATCAATTCATACTGTGCTACTTACTTGAAGTAATTAAACACGCAGTTATGAATGCTATACAATTTTTTGAAGGGTTAACGACCTACAATAGTTTGTTTATCTTGTCCGCTTTGGGGTTGGCTTACCTACTCGGTATTTTCTCCATGCAGGGATACATGATGGTCTTGCGACAGAAATTAAAAAAATCTAAAAGACAAAATGAACAACTTCAAAACGATCTTAAAGTAGCTCGAGAAGAATACCTACAATCTTTTGAAGGGCAGCCCAATCAGGATGTATTAGACGATAGAGCGAGATACTTACAGGAAGAGTTTACCAGTTTTAAAGAAGATTTTCAGGATAGTATTGAATTTTATGTCCATATTATCGATGAATTATCCGAATCCAATCATCAGTTGCTTAAAAAGGTAAAGGCCTTACAATTAGAAAATGAACACCTTATCAAAACAGTTTGGAGTAATGAAGATAGCTATCAATCATTTGCCCAAGATGTACGAAGTCCGTCCTCAATTAGTGTACAGATTGATGAGCCATTGGTGCTAGATCAGGACCCAAGTTCTGTTGCAGCAAAAAATATCAAACATTGGATCGGAGCCCTTCAAGAGCCTGTAGCGCAAGATTCGCTTTCGCAAATCAAAGGCATCTCAAAATCTATTGAAAAAAGAATTAATGCACTCGGAATTCTTAGTTTTAAGCAACTAAGTCTGTTGGATGACGCATTGATTGATGATTTAGCGAAAGCCATCAAATATCAAAAAGGTCGAATTAAACGGGAAGATTGGGTCGGGCAGGCAATGAAGTTTTTGAAGTGATTTTTTAGAACCAAAATTAAAAAGGCTAGTCTTCAAGCTACTCCCACAACTCCCCCTGCAACCCATAGGACATGGGATTTTCTAAGCGCAATAATTCTCTCTTGATGTCTAGTCCGTGGAGATAACCTGTCAAGTGACCTTGTTTACCGATGACTCGATGACAGGGGAGTACAATGATAAAAGGGTTGGCTCCTGCGGCACGTCCGACAGCCCGAACAGACTTAGGGTTATTTAATTTTTTAGCAATGAAAGAATACGACACCGTTTTTCCGAAAGGAATGTCTGATATAACCTGCCAGACCTCTTGGTAAAAAGGAGGGGCTTCTCCAAAATCTAAACGCAATTCAAATTTTTTGCGCAAGCCTAAAAAGTACTCCTCTAGTTGTCCGATAGTATCTAGTAAAATCGGAGAGAGCGGGTCATTTTTTACCCTTTCCGGGCGCTCGACCATGGATATTTTTGTAAGTGCATTGTTATGGGCAGTTATTTCTAGCCATCCGATGGGAGATATGTACCAAGCCTTTTTTGACATGAATATTTTTGTTAACTTGTGCGCTCAAAGATACAAAAAACTATCAATTCATTGCAAAAAGGTTATTTTTATAACACGGTACTTGCAAAAAAAAGAAAACTTATGCTTGTTAAAACATTTGCCAGTGCAGTTTATGGTGTCGATGCCATGACGATTACCGTAGAGATAAGTGCAGGAGGGACTGTTCCGGCTGGATCTAATTCTTATTATTTAGTAGGTCTTCCAGATAATGCGGTTCGAGAGAGTTATTCGCGAGTGGAGACAGCAGTAAAGAATTATGGGTTTAAGATTCCAAGAGTCAAATTTGTAGTCAATTTGGCGCCAGCAGACATCCGAAAAGAAGGATCGGCTTATGATTTACCCATTGCAGTAGGCTTGTTGGCATCGACGGATCAGATGACAGCTGATTTATTAGAAACTTCTATGCTGATGGGTGAGCTTTCTTTAGATGGATCGTTGCGTCCCATTAAAGGAGCATTGCCGATAGCCATTCAAGCGAGAAAAGAAAAATTTACTAGACTTATTGTTCCTGCCCAAAATGCGAGAGAGGCAGCCATCGTGAATGATATTGCCGTCTATGGTGTTCAAAACTTGAAGGAAGCCATTGATATTTTGAGTGGAGTGAGTTCGTTACAGCCTGTGGAGGTGAGCACGCGGGACGAATTTGCCATCAAAAGAAATACCTACGATGTAGATTTTATAGATGTGAAAGGGCAAGAACGAATCAAGCGAGCTTTGGAAATCTCCGCGGCAGGTGGGCACAATGCTATTTTGATAGGGCCTCCAGGGGCAGGTAAAACGATGCTGGCGAAAAGATTACCTACGATCTTACCGCCATTGACCTTAGCGGAAGCCCTAGAAACGACTAAGATTCATTCGGTAGCAGGGATGTTGCCAGCCGATGCGGGGTTGGTGACGGTACGTCCTTTTAGGTCCCCTCATCATACGATTAGTGATGTAGCACTAGTCGGTGGAGGCTCGAATCCGATGCCTGGGGAGATTTCATTGGCGCATTATGGCGTGTTGTTTTTGGATGAATTGCCTGAGTTTAAAAGAGGGGTTATTGAAGTTTTACGGCAGCCGATGGAGGATAGAAAAATTACGATTAGTCGAGCTAAAATAACAGTGGATTATCCAGCTAATTTTATGTTGATTGCTTCCATGAATCCTTGCCCATGTGGTTACTATAATCACCCCGACAAAGAGTGCGTATGTGGTCCTGGAGTGGTGAAAAGATATTTGAGCAAAGTGTCGGGACCTTTGATGGATAGGATTGATTTGCATGTGGAAGTCACACCCGTTAGCTATGAACAACTAGCGGATACACGACGGATAGGAGAGAAGAGCGAAGTGGTTGCCAAGCGGGTTTTAAAGGCAAGAGAAATTCAAAGAGAACGCTTCAAAGAACATCCAAACGTATATGCCAATGCACAGATGTCGGGACGGATGGTACAGGATGTATGTCAGTTAGATAAAGCCTGCTTGACCTTGTTAAAACTGTCGATGGAGAAATTACAATTGTCTGCTAGAGCGTACGATCGGATTTTGAAAGTAGCTAGAACGGCAGCTGACTTAGGCAATAGCAAAGAAATATTAATTGAACATCTAGCGGAGGCGATTCAATACCGAACACTGGACCGGGAAACTTGGGCTGGGTGAGCAATTGACAGTAATTTCAATGCGGGATCTTTATATTTGGTTATGACCAATAAAAAGCCCAACTTTGTAGATCTGATAACAACTACATGGAGGCACAAGAAAAGTATTACATAAAGGATGACGAAATCACCTTGAAGGAGCTGGTTCTGAAACTAAAATCGTTTGGATCTGAACTATGGCGCTATAAATTCCCCATTGCTCTAGTGGGTCTGCTGATGGCAGCGATATTCGGTTATCGAACGTACGTAACGCCCCCAGAGTATCAAGCTACCTTGACCTTTATGGTGGAAGAAGATACGGGTAGAGGCGTTGGAGGCATTTTGAGTAAGTTTGGCTTTGGGGGAGGAGGAGGTAAATATAATCTCCAAAAGATACTAACACTATCTAAGACGATGCGGATTGCTAGCGAAGTCATGTTGGATACAGGTATCGTAAATGGCAAGGAGGACTTATACGGAAACCATATTATAGATATTAATGAGTTTCACGATAAGAAATCTTGGAAGAAACCGGAAAATGGATTAGATGGGTTTTATTTTGGCGATGATAGTCGCAGTCAGTTAGCCCAAAATATTGCTTTGAAATCGGTATTTGCGAAAGTAATAGGAGCTAAAAATCCGTTGTATTCCAGTAGCGTAAATGACGATACAGGCATTATGACCCTTTCTGTAAAGTCTAAGTCTGCAGACTTGTCGCTAGGTTTGGTAAAAACTTTTTTTGATCACCTGAGCGAGTATTATGTAGAAAAATCCATTGAAAAGTCTGAATTCACTTATAACATCTTAAAAGTGAAGACAGATTCTATTCACGCCTTGCTAGGGCAAAAGGAGTATGCGCTTGCAAAGTTTAAGGACCAAAATCGCGGAGTTTATCTGAATAAAGTAAAAATTCAGGAGCAGAGATTAATGACACAAATTCACGCCTTGCGGATGGCCTGGGGCGAATCCCTAAAGAATCAGGAAATGGCAGATTATGCGCTAAAAGAACAAACTCCTTTTATCCAGCCTATTGATATTCCGTTTGCGCCAATCAATTCTATCCCTAACTCTTTGCTGAAAGCATTGATTATTGGTGGTTTTTTAGGTGGTTTTTTGGCGGCGGGCTACTTTGTTTTTCGCAAGATTTTTCAGGATGTGATGAGATGATGTTACGTAGTGTAAGTTGTGATTTAAGTTTCGGCCTAAAATGGCAAGCTATGGGTTAAGGGACAAGATGACCGTAAAAAATCTAGCAACCATCCATGTCCAACCTTGCGTCATGGCCAATTTTACAACTAACCCCACAAGTAAAGACCACCACTTTCCAAAAGTTACAGACTTTTGGAAAGTTCGACGTGTAAAATGAAAGGTTAAGGGGGACAATACCTTTTGATGAGGTTTGCATTATTAGCTAAAAACGAGTAGTTTTGTTACTCAACTATGATAGAAGCGCTCATTTCATCCAAAACTAGAATTAAGCTACTGCTAAAATTCTTCCTGAATAGTAAGACAACATCTTACTTAAGGGGATTGGAATCTGAATTTGGAGATTCTTCGAATGCCATTCGGCTAGAGTTGAATCGCTTTGAAAAAGCAGGGATGTTGTTGTCTTTTTCTGAAGGCAATAAAAAGATGTTTCAGGCGAATACGGCTCATCCGCTCTTTGAGCAAATTCACAATATCGTGCTAAAACATATGGGAATTGACAAAGTCGTAGATGATGTTGTCGAGCGTCTTGGAGATGTGAAAAAAGTGTTTTTGGTCGGAGATTTGGCGAAAGGCAAGGATACAGGAGTGATAGATTTGTTATTTGTGGGACATTTGGATAAGGGGTATTTGGCCAAACTGGTCGATAAAGTGGAGAAGTTAATCAAGAAGAAGGTCAAGTACTTGATATATGACGCCCAGGAGTTTGAACTTGTTGCTGGCAAAGAAGGCTTCACGGAGAAGTCTCTATTAATTTGGAATAAAGAATGAATAGGCAAGATGTCATAGTAATCGGCGCAGGTATCGTGGGCTTGTCCACAGCCATGCAACTGCTCGAAAAGCAGCCCCATCTTGCGGTGACCATTCTTGAAAAAGAAGCAGATATTGCCATTCATCAAACTGGGCATAATAGTGGTGTCATGCATTCAGGGATTTATTATACACCAGGCAGCTTGCGGGCCAAAAATTGTCAAACAGGTTATGATTTTGTCGTAAGACGCCAAAAAAGAGTGTTAAATGTATGGAATGCTCCTTCGCCAGCGGCTTGTTTGGTGATTGGAGATTATATATCGGATATGGCTTTAAATTCGGTCGAAGTATGAAAAGTGGGCGGGGACATAGCAGAAGATTGGGGGACTTGCATCCCACCGAAAAGCGTTGGTTTGCTGTACGGACCCACTTTAAATGGGAAAAATTAGTTCACGGCTGGTTGGAAAAGAAGGATATAGAAGTATATTTGCCATTGCTGCATGTGGTTCGTAGGTATGCAAGTAAAACCAAGCGCTTACAGCTGCCCTTGATTAATAACTTTGTATTTGTAAAAATAACGGAGTCCGAATACATCAAGGTGTTAGAGACAGAAGGCGCAATCTTTTTTTTGAAGGATGCTAAGTTGTTGAAGGCTATTCCTGAAAGGGAAATTGCTATACTAAGATTAGTCGTGGGAGAAGAGATTGACCCGAGTATAGATGTAGCGCCAATTAGTTATAATGTAGGGCAAGAAGTGGAGATCGTACGTGGACAATTGGCAGGCATGAAGGGCAAATTAGTCGAACAGAAGGGTAAGAAGAAATTTGTGGTGGAGCTGACTGGAATGGATTTAGAGTTAAGGATGGAAATAGAAATGGACATGATACGTCCGATGATGTGATATAAATGTTTTGTTTTACTGAGAAGGCACTTTTGTGTACAAAAGCCCTTCTCCCCATAAGTTTGAGTTTTTATTTACGGAAGTTGTCCCGACTTATCGACGGCGAAGCCGTGAGAAGAATGGTGTAACGGTGTAGGCGGGTGTAGTAATGGTGTAGATAGAACAATTTATTTCTTAAGAATAAAAGATAAAAGAATAATGGGAAATTTTAGATCCTTAAGAGTATGGCAAGAAGCAAAGGATTTAGCAGTTTATATCTATAAACTGACAAATGAAGGTTCATTCTCGAAAGATTTTAGATTTCGAGATCAAATCAGAGCCGCATCTATTTCCATTGCTTCGAATATTGCTGAAGGGGATGAATTGAATACAAATAAACAAGCAATAAACTTTTTCTATATTGCAAAAGGTTCTACGGCGGAAGTTTTGCCTCAGACGATAATTGCATATGAAGTAGGATACCTTGGAAAAGAAGTTCATAATTCCATTATAGACAAATGTGAATTCATTTCAATAATGTTGTTAAAATTGATTAAAGCAAGAAGTTAACGTTGTGACTTTGAAGTTCGGTTGGGTTTTAGAACCCTTTAAACCGATATACCCGTTAAACCACTAAACCGTGAATTTATGAAAGGAATAATACTAGCCGGCGGATCCGGCACCAGACTCTACCCGATTACGAAGGCGATATCTAAGCAGTTGATGCCGATATATGATAAGCCTATGATTTATTATCCGTTGTCGATACTGATGTTGTCTGGGATTCGGGAGATATTGATTATCACCACTCCGGAAGACAGTGCCCAGTTTCAGCGTTTGCTGGGAGATGGCAAAGACGTTGGGTGCCGAATAGAATATGCAGTACAAAAAGTGCCTAATGGTTTAGCGCAAGCCTTTGTGATTGGTGAAGAGTTTATAGGCGATGACAAAGTAGCGTTGGTTTTAGGGGATAATATATTCTACGGCTCTGGTTTGAGCAAATTGTTGCAAGCTAGTACGGATATAGATGGAGCCAAAGTATTTGCATATCCAGTGCATGACCCAGAGCGTTATGGCGTTGTTGAGTTTGATCAGGACGACAATGTACTTTCTATTGAAGAAAAACCTGCAGAGCCTAAGTCAAATTATGCTGTGCCAGGCTTGTATTTTTATGACAACGAAGTCGTTCATATCGCTAAGACAATCGCTCCTTCTGCTCGTGGAGAATATGAAATAACAGATGTCAATAGAGTGTATCTCGAAAGAGGAAAGTTGAAAGTGGGCGTAATGGATCGGGGAACGGCTTGGTTAGATACGGGTACGTTTGATTCGTTACATGATGCTTCGGAGTTTGTACGGGTGATAGAAAAACGTCAGAGTTTTAAGATCGGTTGCATCGAAGAGATTGCCTATAGGATGGGATATATAGATAAGGAGCAGTTGGCTAAATTGGCAGCGCCTTTGGTGAAGAGTGGGTATGGTAAGTATCTGATGGGCTTGGTTTGAAGGGATTGCACGCAGATGACACGGATTAAAAAAGATTTACGCAGATTTTGAATGTTGCATAAAGATAAGACAGAGCGGATTATTAAGGCTTTTTATACAGTATAATGAATTGGGCTTTGGTTTTTTGGAGAGTGTTTACGAAAATGCACTTTTTATTGAACTTAAGAATAAAGGGTTTGTAGTTGAGCGACAGAAAGGAATTAGTGTTTTTTATGATGGGCAAGAAGTTGGGAAGTACTTTGCTGATTTGGTAGTAGATAATGTCGTGATTCTTGAATTGAAGGCAGCTGTAGCATTGGTAAACAACATGAGCTTCAATTGATTAATTATTTGAAGGCCACTGATATCGAAATTGGTTTGCTTTTAAATTTTGGTGAAAAGCCAGAAATAAGAAGAAAAATATTTTCTAACTAGACATCTGTGAAAATCTACCTAATCCGTTTCATCTGTGTGCCATTATACTTAGAGGAACGCAATAATAACATCTGTGAAAATCAAAATGTCCTAACGAGAAATCTGTGAAAATCGACCTAATCCGTGTCATCTGTGTGCTATTCTGTCTAGTGTGGCTATCCATCAACCTCCAGGCCCAAGGAATACAAGTAAAACCAACAGAATATACCAACCAACTAATCAATAGATTAGATATTATTTATGGCTCGGATATTCATACAGGCATTAGAGCCTACTTGCGTAAAGACATTTTTGCGGAAGCGAAAAAATTAGATACACTCGGAGATGACTTGCACTGGCGCACCCAAAAGGATGTCCAATATCTCTTAGACGATAATAATGATTGGTTAGATGATGATCAGAAAAACTGGGCAGAAAGACCTATCCTAAAGTATTTTTATCGCACTAAGGCGCATCTGTTTGAAACCAAACATCCAGACTTTCAGATTACTGCAGATCCGATAATTAATTTTCAGGTAGGCAAGATGAAAGATGAAGAAAAACATTTTGTCAATCAACGGGGTGTCGCCTTGCGTGGAAATATTGATAAAAAAATCTTCTTTTATACGGATGTTGTGGAGACCCAAATTAGAGTGCCAAATTATGTGCAGAAAAGGGTAATAGAAGATAAAGTGCTGATGGGAGCAGGCTTTCTCAAAAGCTATAAAAGTGATATCTTCAAAATTCAAAAAAATGGCTACGACTACTTAGATGCTACCGCTTATGTGGGCGTGAATATCAGCAAACATATTGGCGTACAGTTTGGGCATGGAAAGAATTTTATTGGCAACGGCTATCGTTCTTTACTTCTCTCTGATGTGTCGGATAATTATTTTTATCTGAAACTAAATTGGCAATTTTGGAAATTTCATTACCAAAATATTTTTTCTGAATTGTTGCCGTTAAGTCATCGGGCTTATACTGGGAATGACGCATTGTTGCCCAAAAAATATGCTGCTACTCATTACCTTAGTTTTAAACCCAACAAGAATTTAGAATTTGGTTTTTTTGAGTCAGTCGTTTTTAATAGATCCAATCATTTTGAATTACAATACTTGAATCCGATTATTTTGTATCGGACGGTGGAGCATCTGATAGGAAGTCCAGATAATGAGGTAGCAGGCCTTACGGCAAAATGGAACTTTTTGCACCAATTTCAGCTATATGGGCAAGTTGCCTTTGATGAGTTTAAGCTAGATGAGTTGTTTAGAGATAACAAGGGTTGGTGGGGCAACAAATTCGGTATTCAGGCTGGTGCTAAATGGGTAAATGTCGCAAAAATTCGAAATTTGGACATGGCATTAGAGTATAATTTGGTTAGACCTTATACTTATTCTCATCGGGATAGTTTGACGACTTATACGCATAATAATCAGCCTTTGGCGCATCCTTTAGGAGGAAATTTTAAAGAGTGGATTTTTAGCGCAAGCTACCGACCTACTCGTAAATGGAATGCCCAAATAAGAACTTTCTTTATCGAAGGGGGAGAAAATAAAAAAGGTGAAAACTGGGGCGCTAATCCGTTGCTTGGCTATAGTTCTAGAGTACAAGAATATGGCAACGTGATAGGACAAGGTGACCACTACACACGAAATATAACAACAGCCAGCATTGGCTATCAAGTAATGCACAATGGTTGGCTCGAAGTCAGTTATTTTGGAAGGCGGACTATATATTCAGCCAACCAAGAAGATGATACTTCTATTCTTTCTCTAGGCTTTCGCCTAAATATTGATAGGGTGAAATATGAATTTTAACCCTTCACCTTTTAACCTTTAACGTTTAACCATGTACAACGAATTAAAATCAAAACAAAAGAAAATAGCTGTTATCGGCTTGGGTTATGTTGGCTTGCCATTGGCATTAGAATTTGCTAAAAAATTCAGTGTAATTGGATTTGACATCAGCGAAGAGCGGGTGGAAATGATGAAGAATGGAGTGGATCCTTCTGAAGAGTTAGAATCGTCGGCTTTCGCAAATAAAGATATTGTTTTTACGGCCAATCCGGATGAGTTGAAAAATGCCCATTTCTTTATAGTGGCCGTACCGACACCTGTTGATGAGCATAAAGTACCCAATCTGCGTCCGTTGATTGGTGCATCGACCACCGTAGGAAATGCCATCAAAAAGGGAGACTATGTCGTCTATGAATCGACGGTGTATCCTGGTGCTACTGAAGAAGATTGCTTGCCGATAGTCGAAAAATTATCAGGGCTCAAGCTCAATGTGGATTACAAAGCAGGCTATTCGCCAGAGCGTATTAATCCAGGAGATAAAGAGCATACAGTCGATAAAATATTAAAAATAGTTTCAGGTAGTGATGATGAATCTGCCGAAGAGATAGCTAAGATATATGGGGAGATAATCACCGCCGGAATTTTTAAAGCAGCAACGATAAAAGTGGCTGAAGCAGCAAAAGTCATCGAAAATACCCAGCGAGATTTGAATATCTCCTTGATGAATGAATTGTCCATTATCTTTGACAAGATGGGTATTGATACACGAGCCGTTATCGAAGCGGCGGGTACAAAATGGAATTTTATCAAGTTTTATCCTGGCTTGGTAGGCGGGCACTGTATTGGGGTGGATCCTTATTACTTGACCTATAAGGCGAAGAAATTGGGCTATGACCCACAGGTGATTTTGAGTGGACGTCGGATAAATGACGGGATGCCAGCTTTTGTCGCTAAACGCCTAGTCCAAAAAATTATCCAAAAAGGAAAATCTCCACAAAAAACCAAGGTTTTGGTCATGGGCTTCACGTTTAAAGAGAATGTAGCTGATATCCGAAATACTAAAGTAGTGGACTTGGTCAGGGAGTTAATGGAGTATTCTATTAATGTACACTTGGTTGATGCTTATGCAGATCCCAATGCCGTAGTCCATGAATACAAACTACCGATGATGGATGCACCTTCGGATAATTATGACGCTGTAGTGGTCGCGGTCAATCATAAGGAATATGTAAGTCTAGATACAGATTATTTTGAATCGATTATGAACGAAGCCCCGATTTTGATGGACTTAAAAGGTGTATATGACCAAAAAGAAGTGGAGCAAGCAGGGATTGATTATTGGAGACTTTAAGGTGGTGGATTACTCTCGGATTGAGCTTGCGCTGAAAAGTCGTTGCTGTCTTTAGTTAAGGAATAGGACCTCAAGGATTGAAGGTCATTACTTGAAAATGTAGCGAAAAACCTGTATCTTAGCCTTGTTCATCTGTAGCCAGGAATATAACTCCTTCAATCAGTTGCACGCTTGCACACCTACCTTTGCAGAAAAAGAAAGGACATGATAACCAATTTTAACCAGCTAGACTTAACAAAGTCTTATACCTATCAGGATTATCTTTCGTGGGATTTTCCGGAGAGAGTAGAGTTGATTTTGGGCAAAATCTTTAAGATGAGCCCAGGGCCTAGCCGATATCATCAAAAGGTCAGTCGAAGATTGTTCCGTTTTATTGACCAATTTTATATTGAAGAACAATGTGAGTTATACTCCGCTCCTTTTGATGTAGTACTAAAAAAAGGAAAAAAATCAACCGTAGTGCAGCCAGATTTGTGTGTGGTGTGCGATGAGTCGAAGTTAGATGACCAAGGATGTAATGGCGCGCCTGATTTGATTGTGGAGATTCTTTCCCCAGGTAATTCTACGAGAGAGATGAAAGAAAAATTTCTTTTGTACGAGCAGAATGGAGTAATAGAATATTGGATAGTTGATCCTGCCAATAAAGACATATTGGTCTATACGCTCAATAAAGAAAAAAAATACATCGGTTCTAAGCCATTTGTCGCAGGTGAATTTGTGGAAACCCAAGTTCTAAAAGGGTTAGAGATGGATGTGGTAGATGTATTTAGAGAGTAGTGGCACTTGGGCTTAAAAGAGAATACTTTATATCGCCACCGACCACATGGACACAGTTAAAGAACTATTTAGCCCAGAAGGTGATTTGGTTCGGAAGAATAAGAATAAAGACAGTGGGTTGCATTATAATTTCCAGCAGCCCAGCCTATTTGAGGAATAATTAAATGACAGTAATAGAAACTAAT
>CAYRVZ010000044.1:0-14396 GCA_964427815.1 uncultured Saprospiraceae bacterium
GTTTGATTGAAAATGAATGCCGCCGACTACTAAAACGACAGAAGTTAGCCATACACCATCTCTTTGCCTTATGCATACTCCCTAGGACAGATGGTACAAGCTAGATTGCATTGATTAGTCAATTCCAACATTACTGTAGAAGGATAGGCAACTTTAGTTGAATTGATAGATTTTAAGTAGGTACGTTTTACTTTGTTAGAGAGATACAAAAACAAGTTCTTGTTTTTGGGTAGGTGCTTTATTCTTATTAATGCTTTTTTTAGCCTTCTCTTATTCATACTCAGTAAAAGTTTAAAAACTATTCAGAAGGGGTCGTCTTGACATAAACGTTACCCGTCAGTTCGTAGCATTCAGGAATATAAATAGTTCTTTCAATCACTTCCGTTGTCCCACTAATTGGGTTCTTGATTTTAGCATTTCCCGAAAGGGTCAAAACAGAAGCAGAACGTGTATCTTCTAGAGAATAGCGACCATTCTCGATTAAGCTTTCGAAGATACTTTTAGTCCCATCATAGAATGCGATATTAGATTCTACAAGGATGTTATCTCCAGGCCAAGTTTGGACCTTTACTTCATCTTTATCAAGATCCACTTTTATTTGATCAATTTCTGCTAAATCAAAAGATTTGAATAAAGATCTTTCAATTTGCCCAAAGGCATTAGAAGCGAAAAAAAGGCTAAGAATAAAGACAATTGCATATTTCATATAAACAAATTTACGAGAGGTCAAGTCCATTACTTTAACAAGAAGTAATTTTTTTAGAAAAAAAGTATAATCCCACTGTCCATTAACAATAAAATAATAAAGCAAATATAACTTATTTACGATATTAAAGCATCATTGATACGAATATTCTCCTTCAAAAGACTTTCAAGTTCCTCCAAACGCAGCATATTAGCCCCATCAGACTTGGCTTCCGACGGCCTTGGGTGTGTTTCTATAAACAGCCCATCAGCCCCTGTAGCGATGGCAGCTTTGGCAATAGTATTAATCATTGAGGGGTCTCCACCCGTCACTCCCGTTGTTTGATTAGGTTTTTGTAAAGCGTGCGTGCAATCCATTACTACTTTGGCTCCAAAGGCCTTCATAATCGGAATATTGCGATAATCTACAACCATATCTTGGTAACCAAACATAGAACCTCTTTCAGTTAGCATGATTTGGTCATTACCCGATTCTAGTACTTTATTCATGGCAAATTGCATAGCATCTCCGCTCAAAAACTGTCCTTTCTTGATGTTGATGACCTTGCCTGTCAGAGCCGCTGCCACGAGTAGATCTGTTTGTCTGCAAAGAAAAGCGGGTATCTGTAGGACATCCACATATTCTGCTGCCATAGCTGCTTCTTCGGCGGTATGAATATCGGTAACCACTGGGATATCAAAGGTCTTACCTATTTTAGCCAGTATTTTTAAAGCCTTCAGATCTCCAATACCCGTGAAAGAGTCCAAACGAGAACGATTGGCCTTACGATAAGAACCTTTAAAGATATATGGAATACGTAGATTATCGGTGATTTTGACGATGGTCTCTGCAATCTCAAACGCCATCTCCTGCCCTTCTATGGCACAAGGACCCGCTAGTAAAAAGAATCTGCCAGATTCTGTATGCTTAATCTTTGGAATATCTGAAATAGAAAAATTGCTCAATTTTTTCTGCAAAGATAAGAAATAAAAACTTACTTCTTAAGAATCCAGGCACTAGTATGGTAAGTGTCACTTAAGTTTTCCAACTTGTCTTTAATTTCATAGACGGAGTCATATTGAAAGATGACCCCTACTCTATAACGTTTACCTTTTTTGTCATTGAACGGTGCGTATCCTTTTTGCACCAAGTCTCTGATCATCTTTTTTGCATTCTTTCTTGAGGTAAAATTACCTGCAATGATGACGCATTCATTATTTTTTAAAGTACGTGCTTTTGTTTCTTGAACACTTAGTTCATCTTCCACTTCAATAGCAGGCCTAGAATGCTGTTCGGTTGATTTTTCTTCTGTATCCAAATTGGCTATCTCCTCCATGAAAGGAACTGGAGAAGGCAAAATAGAAGGTTTTTGGTTTAGATGAACCACCTGAGCCACATCGGGAGCTGGATGTGTCGATATATATTGCTTTACCGCAAAAAACACCCCAAAAGCGATAATGGCGAAAGAACCCATCACTAATGGCATCATGCCTTTCTTATTTGTTTTTTCCTTCGCTTTTGACTCATTCGCTATCTCAACCTCTTTTTTAGGGGCACGTTCTCCTTTTGTGATGGAAGAAAAAGCAACATCTGGTAAGCCATAGTTCCCTCTTGTATGATTAATGGTGGTCGGGAGGAATGAAATAAGTTCCTCATGATCCAAGAATAACTTACCGATACCCTCCAAATAAACAATCTCTTTCTGTTCTAACTTCGCTTTCATCTCCCGTACAAAAGAGGTGATTTCAGTAGCAGCTTCCGCATCAGAATACCCAAAATAGCTAATCAAAGCGAGCTTAAGTTGTTGATTATCAGACTGTATGGAGGGATTAAAGGCCGCTTCCCCTGTTGGTGGATGTATCTTACCACTAATGGGATCTATCACTGCCGAAACCTGCTTGATTTCAAATGAACCAAAACTAGAAATAGTGATATATTCCTGCTCGTACAAGAGATGATTTAAGCATTTTATGATGTCCGCATTCATTGTGTTAGTTCTTCGTGAAACAAAGATAAGATTGTTTTTTAAAAATGTCAATAAAGACTACCCTTTATTTGGTATAAAGAGAAAGTTTAATGTGAATTAATTATTGAGTACCAAGTGATTACAAATTTAATAATTTTCGGATATTCATTTTACCTAGTCACAAAAAGCATACCATCGCTAGTTTTTTGAAAAAGTTTTCATTTCCTGCTAAGGTCTTCGGTATAGTCCAAAAGCAACTTACGCGATCGCCTCTATTCCTGGCAAAGGATTTCCTTCCAAAAACTTCAACATAGCCCCCCCCCCTGTACTCACGTAACTCACGTCCTCTGCAAAGCCAAGTTGGTTAATCGCTGCGACCGAATCTCCTCCCCCAATCAAGGAGAAAGCGCCCTTCTTAGTCGCCTCTACTACTGCACGAGCAATCGCGTGTGTCCCTCCCGCAAAAGGTTGCATTTCAAAAACACCCATTGGTCCATTCCAAAGGATAGTCTTAGACGTTGCAATGACTTGTGCAAACTGCATCGCTGCATCAGGCCCAATATCCAGCCCCATCCAACCTTCAGGAATATCCATGCTATTGGCGATTAAGGTAGTCGCAGATTCGGCAAAATCATCGGCAATAATCGAATCCACAGGCAGATGAATACATACGCCCTTAGCAGCTGCTTTTTTTATAAGTTCATTCGCCAGTTCCAAGCGATCTTTCTCAACCAAAGAATTGCCGATCTCTCCTCCTTGTGCCAAAAAGAAAGTATAAGCCATTCCTCCCCCCACTATAATGTTGTCGGCTACATCTAATAATTTTTCCAACAACAACATTTTGTCCGAAACTTTAGCTCCACCCACTATAGCCGTTACCGGAGTTGTAGGATTATTCAAAAGCTTGTTTGCATTTTCGATTTCTTTTCCCATCAAAAGCCCAAAGGAACGGTTTTCTTTTGCAAAGAAATCTGCGATGATGGCAGTCGAAGCATGCGCTCTATGTGCCGTTCCAAAAGCATCATTGACATAGACATCGCCCAGTTGTGCCATTTTTTGCGCAAGCGCTTTATCTCCTTTCGTTTCTCCTTCTTCAAAACGAGTGTTTTCGACAACCAATATTTCTCCCGACTGCAAGGCCTTTGCTTTATTCTGCGCTTCTTCTCCCACCGTATCCCTGGCAAATTGCACATTCTCCACGAGGAGCTCACTCAATTTAGCAACGATATGCTTCAAAGTAAACCGTTTTTTGTCAATAGAGCCATCCTCTTTTCGCTTCTTTAATGGTCTGCCCAAATGCGATAGAATAATGACTGCATTGCCCCCATCCAGCAAGTGCTGAATGGTCGGCAATGCACCCCGAATACGCGTATCATCCGTCACCTGAAAATCTTCATCTAAAGGTACATTGAAATCCACGCGAAGCACAACTTTCTTATTTTTAAAATCTAGGGACATGAATTATACTTTTACTAGTCCAACTAATTGAGCCAAACGAGCCGAATAACCTGCCTCATTGTCATACCAGCTAACTATTTTTAATTCTTTTCCTTTTAAGACTAAAAATGGAGCATCAAAAATAGAAGAGTATTGACTACCAATAATGTCACTAGAGACGATAGGATCTTCATTGTATTGAAGGATTCCTTTCATAGATGTTTTTGCCGCTTTCTTGAAAGCTTTCAAAATCTCCGCCTCCGTTGTTTTCTTTTTGATCGTACAGTTCAGCTCAATTACAGAACCCGTAATCGTAGGAACTCGATACGACATAGCTGTCATTTTTCCTTTTACTTCTGGAATAACTAGGCCCGTTGCTCCAGCAGCACCCGTAGTAGTCGGGATAATATTTTGTGCAGCTGCTCTTGCTCTTCTCAAGTCACCATGGGGCGCATCTTGAAGTCTTTGATCTGCGGTGTATGAGTGGATAGTTACAAATGAGCCTTTGGTGTATCCAAAATTATCTACTATCACTTTCGTGACTGGTGCTAGACAGTTTGTGGTACAAGAAGCATTAGAAATAATCTTGTCAGATTTCTTAATTGTTTTTTCATTCACACCGATGACGACCGTTTTTACGCCAGGTCCTTTTGCAGGAGCAGAAAGTAGCACTTTCTTTGCGCCTGCTTTTAGATGCAAGCCAGCAGTTTCTTTGGTACGGAAGAATCCCGTACATTCTACGACAATATCAATTTTTAATTCTTTCCAAGGCAAATCCGCTGGATTCCTTTCGGAAAAAGATAAAATCTTAGAAGTCCCTACTTTAAAGCCACCTTTTACTAAAGTCACTTTCTTATCAAAATTACCTTGTGCGGTATCATACTTTAATAAGTGAATGGTAGTCTTCAAGTCTGCCAAGTCATTGACTGCTACTACTTGGATTCCTTTCATTTTTGAAAGCGCACGATATAAATGTCTTCCAATTCTTCCAAAACCGTTAATTGCTACTCGTTTAGTTGCCATGTTATGTTGTTTTCTGGATTACTGCTAGCTTGCGCAAAAACCCTATTGATGGAGGCCAAAAAAGCCCTAAATAAAATCGTCGGCAAATATAACGAGGTTTTGGAGAAATAGATATGATTTAGGTTAGTTTGTTTCAAAAGGATTTTAGAAGTTCCTTTCGTTAATTTTCCAAAAGTTTAAACTTTTGGAAAAATCGATAATCAATCATACGCCTCTGACATTGTATGAGCGCTTATAGACCTAAAAAAAAACCGCCCCAAATTCAATTGGGGCGGTCCATTACTCTTACTATGTGTACCTTTTATATTAGTGTTTTATAAAACGTAAGGTCTCCACATTATTACCATTTGAAACTCTCACGAAATATGGTCCCGAAGCAAAACTCTCTGCGTTGATTTCAAAATTTTTCATGCCGGCTCTTATAATAGATTCGAATACTTTTTGTCCTACTAGGTTAAAGATAACTACTTGTCCATTCGTTTCTTTAGCCTCAAGGCTCAACATCAGTACATCTTGAACCAGTGTAGGATTGATAGTCGTAGCTGTCGTATTAAACTCCACATTCACCACGTCAAAAGATTCATCTTTACCATCAAAATCTGTCTGAGTCAAGCGATAGTAATTGATCCCTAACTTAGGCGCCTTATCTACAAATCGGTAATTCAAAGGTCTATCACTATTACCGGCTCCAATGACTTTGCCTATTATTTCAAATCGATATCCATCATCCGAGCGCTCGACTGTAAAAAAGTCGTTGTTTGTTTCTTGGATGGTTTCCCAAAATAAGTCAACCGATTTATTATTTTTCACTGCTCTAAAATTATCAAGTTGAACGGGCAGAATAGCTGAGACTATTACATCATATTGATTTAACTTCCAAATAAAATTACCAATTGCCCAAAACGGAGACGGAGCATTTGTGTCTGAAAGGAAAGCCGTGTATGTACCAGCGCTTGTAAAACTACTCGGGACCAACAATTCACAAGTAACCGTACCATGCCCAGCATCTACTGGGATTGCATTTTCCTCATAACAGCCTGCCTTTATATGTCCATTATCATCTGCCAAAGAAATGTGCAATTTACTAGCTTGTTTGGCAAAATAATCTACCTCAATACTGATTGTCTGCCCAAAGGCAATTTTATTTGGTCCTTTTACCCTTACGAGCTCATCCTTGTCATCCTCAAAAACAGGGGTAAAATTATCTTTAGCTGGTAATTGATTGTTGTAGCCAACAGCAGGCCCAAAAAGAGGCCAAGGTTTACTACCCAAAAAGGCTGGTTTTGCCGTAAGGTAATAGGAATCTGGAAGATTCGTTTCTGCAATGTTAGCATCCCAAACTGTTTCACCATCAATTACATTTCCATGCTCAATATTATCGTGGGCTAAACCCCGAACATCCTTAATTCTCACGACACTATTACCGATTACATTTTGCCAAGCATTGTTATCCCAATAAGAGAGGCCTTCAGTTGTTTGAGTTCGCTTCACATGATTTCTAAAATAAGTATTTCCAGGTCCAACGGGCCCCCATGCATCACTAATACCAATATCATTAACACTGTTACTTTCAAATAAATTCATATACCCATAAACGCCGTGACCTGAAATATCTGCTGGGTAATATGTATAGTTATTAGCTACATCTTCTCCATGAATTCGCTGAGAATGGTTATAGGCAAAAACATTTCCGTTTGCCCCGTGCTGAAATAACATAGCATGTCTTAAATGGTCAAAAACATTATTTTCAACCAGTAGATCCGATGAATGCGTTCCAGATGCAATTCCATAGCCATGTCCTCCCTCATAATTATAGGAATGTGAAAAAACAGAATTTTTCACTTCACATCCTAAGGTTCGTGAGCATTCAACATGGACTTTTCGGGTCTTATAACTAACTACATTTTTAACCCAACAATAAGCCGAATTTCTAAAGCTGATCATGGATACGTCTGTGTCTGTTTTGAGGGTCAAATACATATCTTCGATTCCTACGTTGGAGATAAAGTCCATCGCTCGAATCTTAGGATTCAAGCTAGTGTTATATGAGAGGTGTAGTGGTGTCTTAAAGGTAACTAGATTACCATTTACAGCCGCAACTTCAAACAATTGACCTATCGCATCTGCTCCCCAAGTTTCTGGCGCATTTCCAGCCCAGTCATTCATGGCTGCACTATTCGTTTGCTGTATTTCTGCAAACTTCCCTACCGTAAAATCGCCAGGATTTGGGACGCTTAAACTAAGCGCACCTTTGGTATAACCCGCAGTTGTTGCTAGAGTTTGCCAAACACCGTAGCCATATTTTAGGATTGTGATACAATTACCTCCCGTTGGGTTGTAGAATTCCAGCTTAGTTTCTGAACCAGCCCCACGAAGCACCATATTATCTTTCAAAACCAAGGTTCCTTCCATCTTGTATGTACCCATGGGGAACTGTATGACGTAGTTGGCAGAAGTCGGTAAATTATTAATACCCGTTTGGATTTGGGTCAAAGCATCTGTAGTGCCTGAATTATCTGCTCCAAAGTCAGAGACTACATCCTTCACGACCCATGTGGTCGTCTCAGGAATACCACCCGGAATACCAGGTGTCCAAACAATTCTGTTGTGGGTCGGAATGATTTGTGCTTGCGCAAAAATCACCAAAAACATAAGGAATAAAAGTAGGTTTATTTTACTGTTCATTTGAAAGTTTTTCATAGTTTAAGGCTTAAAAACGTGGGATTACCATTCTACCCTACTAATTAATTAATTTCGCTGAATTTGTCGTCATCAAGTTTTTCGAACTTTTGGAAGTGGGTGGTTGCTTGGGGTTAAATGAAATATTAGTCAGTCGAAGATGTTCCACCCAGACAGATGAGACTTGTTCTGCGACATACTCGTAGGACAGGCACTTGCTACTCCTTGGCATTTTGTTAGGGGTTCTCTTTTGGGATATTGTTACTCCGAATCGGAGCCTACCTTCCAACGCGCCAATGGCCCCACCGACTGCTGCGCAAAGACACCCGCCTCCCATTTAAACTGCGCTGCTACCGCTATCATGCCGGCATTATCGGTACAATATTCAAAAGGAGGAATATAGGTTTGCCATCTTTCTTTTTCACCCATTTCTGTTAGTTTTTTGCGCAAGAGGCTATTAGCAGAGACACCGCCTGCAATAGATATTTGGTTGATTTTGTGTGTTCTGGCAGCTTTCCGTAATTTTTGTAATAAGATGGTGACAATTCTGTCTTGGATAGAAGCCGCAATGTCATTCAAGTTTTCTTCGATAAAATTAGGATTTTGCGCAAGCTTATCTCGAACAAAATACTTAAAGGCCGTCTTGATGCCCGAAAAACTATAATTAAAGCCTTGAATACGAGGTTGAGGAAACTCAAAGATGGGATTACCAGTTTTGGCTAATTTATCAATTTCAGGTCCTGCTGGGTAGTCCAGTCCAATCATCTTTCCACTTTTATCGAATGCTTCACCAGCGGCATCGTCCAAAGATTGTCCTATTATCTCCATCACTAAAGGAGACTTCACGAGTACAATCTGGGTATGCCCACCCGAAACAGTCAAACATAAGTACGGAAAACTAGGATAAGGTTTTTTGGCGAAAGCCGATAGTACATGGGCTTCAAGATGATTGACTTCAATAATCGGTATCTCTTGACTCAAAGCCAATGCCTTTGCAAATGAAACCCCTACAATCAAAGAACCGACCAAACCAGGGCCTCTTGTAAATGCCACAGCTGTCAACTCCTCGACCGCCACTCCAGCCTCCTTCAAGGCCAAATCAACCACGGGCACAATATTACTTTGATGCGCTCTTGAAGCTACTTCGGGGACAACTCCGCCATACAGGCGATGTATTTCTTGGCTGGCGACAATATTAGATAAGACGCCTCCATCCTTCAAAATAGCCGCTGAGGTGTCATCACAGGAAGACTCGATAGCGAGTATTATTTGTCGTATTCGTTTTTTTTTCATATCTTGCAGCAAAAATACACAAATTCATGTTCTCAACAAAATCTAAAGATAAGCCACCGATGTCACAAACCACAAATAATGCAGTATCCGTATTGATCTCCAGTACCATTATAGAAGGAAATATAGACACCGAAATGGATCTTCGATTAGAAGGGAAAGTCGTAGGTCAAATAACGGTGAACGGGAAAGTCGTATTGGGTAATACAGGCGTAGTAGAAGGGACATTGACTGCCTCGGAAGCCGTTATTCATGGGCATGTCAAGGGTAATATCAGTATCCATGGCTTGTTACATTTAGCCTCTACAGCGATAATCGAAGGCGATATTTCTGCCAGCCAATTTTCGGTAGATGAAGGCGCTGTCTATCAAGGAAAATGCAATATTGGACGTGCAACAGCATAGGTTCCTTTCGGAAAAAAAAGAAAAAAAAGGCTTCAAATAATATTGCTTACTAAAATATGTAGTATTATTGTGCTGTGTATCGCTTTTTTGCACGCTCAAAGAAGTGATAATTGTTTAAATCCAGTATTCGGAATCTCCCAATACTAAAAATTGTTTGAAATGAAAATAGTAATTCGTGTAGCGCTCGCCTTACTGAGCATAGGTTTGTTTTATGCACTGTACTCAACTATTCAAGAGCCGATTCAATTTCGGAAAGAATACAGTAGCAGAAAGGAAAAGGTAGTTACTCAACTAAAGGACATTCGCAAATCTCAAAAGCTCTACCGTACGATTACGGATACATTTGCCTCGAACTTTAGTGATTTGGAACGTGTATTGACGACTGGTCGATTTACCATTATTCAGGCCTCAGGAGATAGAGATGCATTGGGAGTGAAAGTAACTTATGATACTATTTTTGTGGCTGCCAAGGACTCATTGAAGACACTAGGATTAAATGTAAAAGGGTTAAGCGAGGTACCATTTTCTAACGGTAAAGAGTTCAAAATGACGGCTGGTATTATTGACCAACAAGGCTACGAAGTACCGACTTTAGAAGTTAGTGCTAGATATTCTGAATTTATGGGCAAATATGCAAGTCCCTATTTTGCAAAATATGATGAGCGCTACGATCCTAAAGACCTAATCAAGTTTGGAAGTAGAGTAAAAGCTAATCTGGCTGGAAACTGGGAATGACCCGAGTAAATATAATAGAACCGGACTTCTCACATAGAGATTGTACGAAATACAAACTACTGATGCTGGTAAGCAGAGGTAGTTTGTCTTTTTATGTACTCAGCCCATTAGGACGACTAATGGCGCTGAGGGAGATCCCGTTGGTCAATGCACAACAGGTTAAAATCGATTGGTCCGCTTACTTGAGTGAGATACGGAATATCCTGAAGGTTGAAAAGATCCTACACCTTCCTTTTAAAGAAACGCTTATTGGCGTCGATATTCAAACACCTATGATAGCTCCTGGGGTAAATCATGAGGATAGTGATTTATTTTCGGCTTTCACTCATTCGCTTCCGCAAAAAGACACTCATTCAATTTTGGTAACGGAAGATGAAGTATTAGATTTGACTTATTTATTTTTCATTAATAATGAGCTAAAGACTATTTTGAAAAACTTTTTTCCTTTTGCTCAGATTGTTCACGGTGCTAGTGGAATGCTGCGTTACTTTATGCTCCTCTCAGACAAAACTAGAGACAATCTAATCTCCATAAATATCAGTCCACCCAGATTGTCCATCAGTGTGATGCACTTGGGGAGACTGAAGTTCCATAATGAATATCATATAACAGATGCCAATGACCTCGTCTATTACGTGATGTTAGTCAATAATAAACTACACCTCAAACCCAGTTCTAGCCTATACTACGTGACTGGACGTTTTGAGCAAGAAGGTGTCTATATGCAACAACTCAACCGTTACATTAGTGATATTCAGACCCCCGACTTGCAGGAGCTTATAACATTTAGTAGTCGTTCAATGCCTTGGTCTAAACATTATTTTTTGGATTTATTTGCCCTGTACTTATGCGTATAATTAGTGGAAAATTGAGGGGACGGAGATTTACACTTCCTACTGGAAAATGGCCCGTCAGACCGACGACCGACTTTGCAAAAGAAGGGTTGTTTAATGTCCTGATGCACCAGTTTGATTTTGAAACAATATCTGTACTAGAACTTTTTGGTGGCACAGGAAGTCTTTCTTTTGAATTTGTATCGAGGGGTTGTTCTGCCGTCACCTACGTCGATAAATTTTTCCCTTGTGTTAAATTTGTAAACGAAACGGCGGTATCCTGGAAGATTGAAGAAGAGTTAAAAACCGTTCGGATGGATGCTTTTCAGTATGTCAAAAAAGCTTCCTTGTCATTTGACATTGTAGTCGCTGATCCGCCTTATGATCACCCTCAAGTAGGGCAGTTACCCAATCTGGTTAAAGAAAGCGGATTGGTCAAAAAAGGGGGTTGGTTCATCTTGGAGCACAATCAAAATAATCATTTTGATCAGCATGAGCATTGTTTCATGGTGAAACGATATGGGCGTACACATTTTTCTTATTTTGCTTTCACAGATGAATAATTACCCTTTTTTACTTGCCTTTTTTCTAATCTCTCCGATGAGTCTAAATGCGCAAGTTTCGGACTCTATTGCCTCCCGTGTGGTTCTAGATACAGAAGTAGTGGTTGCCGCTAAACGTGGATTTAGCGTCAAAAATTTTATAGATATTGTCCAAAGAGATACTGTTTTTGAACAAGCCTTTAACCGTCTGAGAAGGGTTGCCTATACGAGCTCCAATGACTTTCATTTTTATTCCAGACGAGGCAAAGAAAAAGCGACCTACCAGAGTGAGCTTCAACAAATCCAAGAAGATAGTTGTGTTGAAATGACCCTCCTTTCGGAAAACTCGACTGGTAATTATTATAGAAGGAAGAAACATCGATACTATACTGCCAAGATGTTTGAGCGGCTATTTTACAAAAAAGGAAGACATTGTACGACCTCTACTCCTCCCCCAAATACTGTACAAAAATCAAGGATGGAAAAGTATGTCCAACAATTAAAGAAACTAATCTACAACCCGGGCAAGGAAGTGGATATTCCACTCATCGGACATAAGACGGCCATTTTTGATGAAAAGATGATCCCGTATTATGATTTTAAAATCCAATCCAGGCGCTACAAAGATGACACGCCTTGTTATGTTTTTATCGCTTCCGCTAAACCCAATCATTCGGCTGGAAAAACGGTCATTAAATATTTAGAAATGTGGATGGCCAAATCCGACTTAGGGATCATCTCCAAAAAATACCACCTCAAAACAGCCAATCTTATTTTTAATTTTGACATCAAAATGGATGTAGATCTTCTCCTAACCTCAAAGGGGGTTGTTCCGAGTCGTATTGAATACAATGGTGCCTGGAAAGCGCCGACTAAGCGAAAGGAAATTGCTGAATTTTTATTGGAATTTGTGTATTGAAGCAAGCGATGGGCACGAAGATGACACAGATTTTTTTGATTTTTGCGAATAGGGCATGATTTTTCACCCTGAAAAGAATTAAGGGGATCTCATATCAAACCAACCAACAATAATTTCACCTATTACTAAGATTCTGGAGGAACGGCATGCCCCCCCAGGACTAGACGTAAGTCGAATCCTCTGAAAAAAGCCGAATACATTTATTGTATTCGGCTTTTAATATTAAAAATTCCTTTCGGAAAAAACTACTCGGTGGTCTTGATGAATTGACCTTGGAGTGGTTCTTGGTTCGCGCCTGTCAGTCGGACGTGGTACGGCCCATTGCCTAGGTTGGAGACATTGATGGCGCGACTGACATCCGTAGGATTTACTGGATACTGTGCCACTAGTCCTCCCGTATAGCCATTCGTAATCGTCAAAGTCGTATAGCCCGTCGCTGACCAATGCACCGTAGAATAACCTGTCGTCGGATTAGGCGATACTTGAACGGTATTGCTATTGCCGGACGCAGATTTATTGCTTCCTACTTCGTAGCCTTCTGGATAAGTGTTGAAGTAGATGATGGTGTCAAACACCACCATAGGAAGGACTGGGTTATCAAAATTAGGAATAATTGGATATCGTTTCCCCCATTTCCAGCCATCGCATCCCCTTCCATAGCCATAAAAATAGACCTTGTATGAGGTATTAGGTGCCAAGTTCTTAATAACCGTTCTTACTTCATCAGTCTCTTTGTAAAAATGAAACTCTTGATGTTTGGCCTCAGAAAAATCTAACTCCGCTCCTTTCGCCTCCTGATACAGAATGTGGTAAGTGTCTTTGTATCCTGCATTTGGTTCTCCAGCAATTTTTCCAAGAGGCTCCATCGTTAATACGGCCGTATTTTCATCGGTATTCGGTACAATTCTCATTGGATCTTTAGACCCTGTTCTTTTTTCCGGAAGACGCGCAACAGCTGTCGGTAATATATAGCACGAACCCTCTTTTCCAACACCACAAAAACTTAGACGAGCCAAAGACATATTGTTTCGCGTTATTCGTATTTTGGATATCGCACGTTTCACTGGAAAACCTTCGCTATAATAGACCCAATTCATATATCCATTGGGTGCAAAAGTTGCAGCATGAAACCAATCTGCACATCCACATAATTGATACTCAATCGTAACATAGCCATTTCCTACAGTGTGCAAGAAGCTCAAAGACTTGAAAATAAAAGGCTTACTAAATTCGATAGTCATCTGTGGCTTAACACCTCCTCCACCAAACCAATCCCATACTTTGTCAAGATCCTCCTCAGGATCGTCATAATTTGTACAACCTACAGCCGTAAACGCTTCAAGACCATCATTGTCTGCATTCGCAAATTCTTCTACAGTAAAGTGTAACATTGATGGCTCGCTTCCTTCACCGTTCCAATACGGTACTGCACAAAAACCATTTTCTGTACCTAAAGTGATTTTCTTTGAACCACAGACCTTTATAGAACCGTCCTCCCATTTCATTACAAACACAACGTAATAACTTTTACCCCATTCTAAATGACCTATTCCATGTTGCCCAATGTCATATTTAAAATCTCTAGCTTGTATTTTATATTCTTTATCTGGGCGATATACGATCTGCCCGTTCTCAAAAACTGCTTCATTAGCCTCTACTACAAAGATGTCAACTTTAGAGGGATAATCATCAACTGGGTAGGTCAATGGCCACTTTAGGGTAAAGGAATTACAGGATTTATCCTCTACTACAAATTCTGGGCATTCTACATGCACGGCATCCTCTTCCGCCACATTCAACACCACATACATCGGCGTCTCCGTAATGGCATGTTCGCCTGTAAAGGTGTATGTATTCGTTAGACCCGTTATCGCTTCATGCTT
>CAYRVZ010000045.1:0-14305 GCA_964427815.1 uncultured Saprospiraceae bacterium
CATATTGCTTTTTGTAAACGGGATTCATTTTTTCATAAAGCTTCGGAAATATCATGGGCAGGAAAATGGCCGATGCTGTCATCTTGGGGCTATTTTCGGAAGACTGCTCCGTCAACATTTCGAGCATCAAATGGTTTTGACGGACGAATCCCGTGGATACATATTTTTCCATCTGCTCGGGAAAGGGCAAGTATCCCAATTCTACGGGTACGGTATGTTTATTAGATTCGGTAAAGGACAATTTGTTATCATGATACTTTACGCCCAATGATTGGAACAGAAGACGGACACTCCCTTGCTCAGTACCGACATTGAAAATACGCTTTTCCAGTACATTGCCGATGAGCTCAAATTTGCTCTCCAGCGTCTTCTTTTCTTTTTTTGTTTCAAGTTGATACAATCTTTCCCTGACCATGGGAAAGGCATTTTCTATCGCTTTCCTGAATTCCGTCCTTTGATCTTTTGGGATGTAACGTTCCAAGAAATTATATTTTTCCGAGGCCATCAAGCTCGGAACGATATCGCCAAAGTTCCTGGTCATGATATGTTCCGATAGCAGTCCTTCCTGTCTGGGGGATTTAAGGTAGGATGTTGTCAATGCCTCTTTTATCGTTCTTTGGATTTCCAATCTGAACTGCCTGCTTTCGGTATCGATTTGAGTGGGTTCGTTGCTGTTACCGAAAATATCAAGACGGTTTTGCATTCGGATTTTTTGGGCAAGTTCCCTTGCCCTGAAAACATATTTCGATTTGTCATAGATGGTAAATCCTTCAATTGTATCTTCTTTTATATCCAATTTGATATCGATGTCCTGATATTCTTTGACTACTTCTTCTAGGTCATGCAGATGGATAGTCTGGAAAAGGTCATAGGTAGTTTCTATCTGTTTCAAGAGACGTTTGCGATACATCGGCAACAGCTTCGATTTCGAATGGACATCAAACACCTTTTGCAGTTTCGGGCCGCTCAATACTCTATGTACGGAAGAGCCATTGATGAACCTTGTCCGGTAGTTCTTTTGGTTGTTCAGGCCATATTTTACCCCTATCCTTCCAGCTTCGCTTTTCGTCTGCTTCACTTCGATATGGTAAGGCTTGACCAATCTTGCCAGTTCATCGAAACTGCGCACCTTGTATTTTTGGTTGATACCGTTCAGTACATCCTGTAGATAATACTTCGTTCCCTTGTCCGCGTCCATGCCGAACTGTAGTTCGGGCAATCTATATATCGGGAGTTGCCTTTTCTGTTTTGTAGTCGGTGCCGGTGATAGGCCGTACTTTTTTTCGAGATACTGCCGTGTCGCCATGCTCCTTCTGTGGCTATTGAAGATTCCGAGCACCTTGCCATCTTCCTTTACATTTGTGGTTACTATATGGACATGCTCGTGTTTGGTATCCGTGTGCCTGACCACTACATAGGGTTGTTGCCCATAGCCCATATTTTCCATGTATTCATCGGATATTTTTAGAAACGTATCGTTGTCAAGATGTTCCCCTGGCGGAAGGTTCAGGCTGATATGGGCATAACGGTTTTTGGTTGCATTTCGCTGTCCCTGAAAATGGAGCACGCTACCGAAAAACTTTGGCGATATCCTTTGGGAAAATGTGTTGCCGTAACCGAGTATCTGCATACCTTCTTTTCCGAAGACATAGTTCAATGTCCCCGTACAGGTTTCGCCATAAATAATTTGACCTATCATCCTATTTGTTCTGCCACGGTAATTTCTATAAGTGCGTGCAGCAATTCATTGGTTTTTTGTATTTCATTTTGCAGACTACTGTTCGGGCTTCTCAGGTTTTTGTGGTGCGCTATCTTGACCAATTGGTTGATGTTGTTCCCGATCTTGTTGATATGGTAGGCAAGATTTGAAGTATCGGGAAGCATTTCCTTTTCTTCGGCCTTTTGTTGTAGAACCAATCTTCTCAGGAGCGGACTTATCGTTCCCCTTTCCGAAATATCTAAGTTATAGGATTCGCATATTTTTTTCAATCTTTCATATTCCGTATCGTTGAACCGTAGCATTACGTTGTGGTACCGCTTCCTATTTCCCAATCGTTTTCGGCCTCTTTTCCGTTGTTCCATTTCCGTTGCTTTTTAAACAAAACACTTCGCAAGAAGTAGACAATTCTAAGTTACTTAGAATGCACCTTGCTATCCGTTTTACGGATAAATATAGATAATCATATTTGAATATAAATAGCTTATAATCAACTATTTAACTTGAAAAATCATATAGAACCATATGGGTTCAAATGGATACAAATAGTAGATTTATCTGGTATGATATGGTGGATAAAAGATGGAAAGAAATACCGAAATGCTCAAGTCTTTTGTGGGTAGGGAGAGAAAAGTTCAAGCGGTTTTTTCACCGTTTGTGCTTTTGCGCGGCACCGAGGGGGTAGTGCAGAACTGGAACGGAAAGACGTGCGCGGGCGGACCGGCGAAGCGTGTCCGCTCGGGAGGATTGGAGTGGAAGGGTTGCAAGACTTCCACAGGGCTTGGGGAAAGCCGTATTAGAGATTTTTTTTAGTTGAATTTTATATAAAGCATTTGTTTCTAAGTACCATCAAATGTTTCTACGCTCTTTGATTAAGAAGTGCTTTCTAATAAGATAATTAAAAAGTATTAGATAGAATATCTTGTGAAAATGAAAAACAATTTGAAGTCTTTGCAATCTGAAGTCGTGCCACAGGATAATGACCAAGACGTGCGCAAAAAAACTAGATAAAATACAAACGTTTTAAAATCAATTGGTCAAAAACGCTCAATGAAGAACAACCAAATAAATGAAGTAGGGAAATTACAAATATGCATTCATCTTATAATCATAATGAACAGATAGTAACTATTCGGCCGAATACAATTCAATCTCTTCAAGAGCCAAAGAAAAAGGCCGGAAACAACAATAAAGACAAACCAAATATTGATATACCTCACATATTAATCTGACTTAATCGCAAAAGAAGCTAACAAATAATGCTAATATGTTAAAAAAGATTTTTTTTCAAACATAAACTCTTGTCAATAAGAACAAATCTTTTAAATTTGTTATTTAAATTTAGTCTAACATAAATAAAAATCAAACAAAAATGAAAAAATTACTTTTTACGACTTTACTATTTGGAAGTCTGATAATTGTCTCTTGTGGCAATGATGACAATGAACCGCCTATAGTCGCCGTTGAGGCCACCTGTGCCGATGGAATTCAAAATGGAGATGAAACCGGCGTAGATTGTGGAGGTACTAGTTGCAACGCATGCCCAGACCCTGTAACGCAGGCCGAGGTAGTAGCCAATCATGCAAATATCGTTTACCAATCTTATTTGGATAGCTACAATATGGCACTGACCATGCAAACTGCCATCAATGATTTTGTAGACAACCCAACTGAAGACGGTTTTAATTCTGCTAAAGATGCATGGTTGGCAGCAAGAGAACCTTATGGTCAGACGGAAGTATATCGTGAGACGAACAGCCCAGTAGATGTTGAAGAAAGTTCTTCTTCTCCTTGGGGAATCGCAAACGAAGGTCAAATGAACGCCTGGCCGATCGATGAAAGTTATATTGATTACGTGGCCTCAGGCACTGAAGCCCATGCGGGAACGTATGCTAGTATTATTTCAGATACTCTAGTTACCATTGATGAAGCAACACTTGCTTCCCTTAACGAAGATGATTCCGACAAATCGATAAGCACAGGATGGCATGCAGTTGAGTTCCTTCTATGGGGGCAAGATAATACCAGTCCTGCTGACGACCAGCCAGGTTTGCGTGAATTTACTGATTACACTACTGCTGATAACGCAGATAGAAGAGGAGAATATCTAAAAGTGGTCACCAGTCTATTGGTAACAGACTTAAACGATTTAGTTACCACATGGAATGAAGGAGGTGCCTACAGAGTAGTCTTTGAAGGGTTGGATGAAGCTGTCGCCCTAAAGCAGTTAATTAACGGCGCATTTTTTATATCAGGTGATGAATTGAGTGCAGAACGAATGATTGCACCTGTGGATTCTACTGATGGTATTGAAAACTCTGGTCAAGAAGACGAACACTCTTGCTTTGCTGATAATACTCATAGAGACATATTCGCAAATAGTCAGGGTGTTTATAATGTAGTTTTTGGCAAGTATGGCTCTATTGAAGGTGAATCATTCTTTGATTTGGTCATGCAAGCAGATGAGGCGCAGGCTACGAAGCTTAAAGAAGCTGCAGATGAAGCTATGGCCAAGGTTAACGTCATTGCAGATAATGCAGAGCCATTTGATCTACTTATTACCAAAGAGCTATCAACAGATGCAGATTTTGGACCAGTGATGCAGGCCGTTGTGGCATTGCAGGCTTGGGGAGACGAAATCAGCGCTTCCGCAACCGTTATAGGTATTGACTTGTAATAAAAGTTCTTTTTTTGATTACCCACCCAATAAGACTAATTTTGAAAATAAGTCTAGCCTTCAAATCCCAATGCGTATTCATTGGGATTTGTAGGTTTATCAAATAGCTATGAAAAGACTTCCATTTCTTATTATTTTTTATCTTTTATTTCAAGGTTGTTCTTCGGATGATAATTACATACCGGTTACGGAAATTGAAGACGAAGTTTTTTATGAAGAAGGAGAGGAATTGCTCACGGGTCCGCTAGGTACCAATTCAAACAGTGCGAACGCTTTCGGCTTTGAAATTCAGGGCCTTACTTTTCAAGAACAGGCCCGATTTGCTACTGGTAATTCTTTATTCAATCAATCTTGGGTATCGGCTCCCGCCTCTACTACGGCTAGAGATGGTCTTGGCCCTACTTTCAATGCACGGGCATGTGCTGCATGTCACTTTAAAGATGGCCGGGGAGAACCTTTGATAAACGGTGAATCTTCCAAAGGTTTTCTGATGCGCATAAGCCAAATGGGGCAAGATATAAACGGCGGGCCATTAGGCTTACCGAGTTATGGCACGCAAATACAAGACCGTAGTAATAATGGAATCCCTTTTGAGGCAAAAGTCACTGTAACCTATGCGATAATCAATGGAACTTATGCAGATGGAACTTCGTATGAACTCAGAAAACCTATCTATTCGTTTTCTGAGGAACAATTTGGTTCCTTAGCCGGAATTGAAACTTCCCCTCGAGTTGCACAGCAAACCATTGGGATGGGGTTGATAAGTGCACTGCCCGATAGTGAAATCTTGAAGTACGAAGATGAATTCGATACGGATGGCGATGGAATTTCGGGTAGGCCAAATTACGTATGGAACCCCGAGATCAACGAAATCGACCTTGGTAAATACGGTTGGAAGGCCAATGCGCCCACTCTAAAAATTCAGATAGCCGATGCTTTTCATGCAGACATGGGACTGACCACTCCGATTTTCACAGAAAATGATTGTCCTTCGCCCCAACAGGATTGTTTCGATGCGCCTAACGGAGGCGAGCCTGAAGTAACGGAAGACCAATTGGATAGGGTATTATTCTACCTATCGGCACTTTCCGTTCCTAATCGGCGAAATTTTGAGGATGAATCTGTTCTTAGGGGAAAGGTATTATTCAATGAACTCAAGTGTACAGGTTGTCATGCTATTGACCAGGTTACCGGAAACTTTCCGGATAATCCGCTTTTGGAAAATATTACTATAAGACCCTATTCTGACTTTTTATTGCACGATATGGGCGAAAACCTCGCCGACAACAGACCTGATTTTTTAGCCGATGGCCGTGAATGGCGAACACAACCACTCTGGGGCATCGGTTTGATTTCTACTGTTAACGGGCATACCTTCTTACTGCATGATGGTCGTGCGCGCAACATTGAAGAGGCGGTTTTGTGGCATGGTGGAGAGGCCGAACAGAACAAACAGGAATTTATAAATCTTTCATCCGAAGAACGACAACAGCTTATCGATTTTATAAACTCACTTTGAACCTTACTGACTATGAGAAAATCATCTGTAATAATATATATATCAATACTAACAGTGGTATCGGCCTGTAATAACTCAAGCGACAATGAGCCTAATAATCCTATTAAAGAAAATTTTGAAGTTACCCAATTACTAACTGAGGTAACAACAAATATTATAATGCCAACAATAGCGAATTTCAAGACACAGGCAAAGTTATTCGATGATAGCGTTACTAACTACCTCAGCAACCCCAGCGAAGCCAATCTGAATACTGCAAGAACACAATGGATACAGACTGCCTTGTCTTACGAAGAGACGTATAGCTTTCATATAGGAGTGGCCAGAGCGCGCTTTTTACATCAAGCCATTTACAATTGGCCCACAGTTGCGAGTTCCATAGAAGACTTTATTGAAAACAGTGAGGTTACTGAAGAGACCGTTGCAGCCATTAGCCCACAAATCAAAGCGTTGGCAGGCCTTGAATATTTGCTTTTTAAGGGAGATGTCGCGTCTACCAACCAAGAGTTTATTGCGAACGAAAAACGTAGGGACTACCTTAAACTATCATCTACATTTATAGTATCGCAAGCTGATAGATTGTCAAATATTTGGGCGGCTGATGGCGAAGATTATTCAAATACTTTTATCAATAGCGATGAATCTGGAATCGATGCTCCTTTCAACTTGCTTTTCAATGGACTCAACAATGCCGTTGATACGGGAAAAGTGACCAAAATCGGCAAACCCGCTGGATTAGAAAAGTCATCGATCACCAATCCGGAAATCGTTCAGGCACCTTACAGTGATCAATCATTGGCCTTGCTATTGCGAAGCATTGAAATCGTTGAAGAAGTATTTTTCAGCACTAGCAATACCAATATTGCAGATTACATCTTCTTCATTTCAAAGGATGACGGATTAAGCAATGATATACAAATTGCGGTTAATGAAGTGAAGGAAGCGATAGATGCAATTCCCGTTCCGCTTTCAGAAGCTGTAGATGGCAATGCGGCCGAAGTAGAAAATTTACATACCAAATTAACGAATCTTGGTGTACTGATAAGTGTAGATGCGCGCAGCATTCTCTCTATTATAATAACTTCAACCGATAATGATGGGGATTGACTTTTTATCAATCTAGTTACTTATAGTTTTAATTGCAAAGTGGTATAGAATGTTCTTGGTTCTGCAGGAATTATTCCAGGTCCAGGATATCCTGTGGCACGTCGTGTAAAATAACTTTCATTCAGCACATTGTTGATTCCGGTCTCAAGTTTCCATTTTTTATAGGTGTATGACAATGAGATGTCCATAATACCGTAAGCTGGCAATTCCCCTATAATTCCTGCGCCGGGAGCAGTCGAGTCAGGAAAAGGCGGCGAATTCTGGGGATCGTTGAATTGTTTTGACAGATAGGTATATTGAAAAGCCGCCAACAAATTCTTAAAGCCAAAATTCAATCCGGAACGGAGGTTTATCGCAGGTATGTGCTCTACTTTTTTTCCTTCCACATTGTTGATCCCTTCCGAAGCTTTGATATATTCGGAAGAAGTAAGGGCCAAGTTTGTGAATAGATTTAGTTTTACATCTTCCAAAGTTTCGAAGAACGTTCTTTTTACATTCCAATCGCCTAGCATCTCAAGTCCGTATATAAGTGCAGTGCCGGCATTATCCGTTAGATTGACCACTCTATTCTGGTCGTTGACGGTAACAATATTTCTTGAAATTCGATTATCATAATATAAGAGAAAGGTACTTATATCATAAGACAAAAAATCTTTGAATCTTCCACGAGCGCCAAAATCAGCGGTAAACCCTTCTTCATCTTCAAGATCTTCGCTTATTTCTTGAGATGGATTAATAACGCGCAAATCATTAAAAGTGACCGAGCGGTAATTTTGTGAAATATTACCATAAAATTCCACGCTGTTATTTAGTTTATAAGACGCGCCCAAGCCCAATAAGACAAATGAGCGTTCTAAATCGCGATCTTCTTCATTTACCCTGCTCTCCAAAACATTACCTGCCAAATCGGTAAAGATTTCCGTAAAATTACCTTGGGCCGAAGTCTTTATATATTCAAATCGAAAACCCGGAGTGACTGAAAACCGGTCGCTAAGATTAATAATATTCTCTCCGAATACTGCCAAATTTAAATTCGGAAAACGATATTGTGATTTTCTTGGAAAGGCAGGAAATTCATCATTTACAAAGCGAAAGTCAGCCCCTGTCGTCGCAGGACCGGCCCCTTGCCGTTGTTGATTGTACGCCTGATAATATTTCGACCCTAGCAACACTACAGCATCCTTTTGCCCCAATTTATATCTTGAAAGCAATCGGGCCTCCGCTCCCCAATTTTGAAAATCATCGATTAGAAGTTCGCGTTCATTGCCGTCGTCAATAATATCTACCCTATTTTGCCGAAACCCTAAGGCTTTTCTAGAGGCATCTAAAGTAAAAAGGTTCAAACTCAAATCTGTCTTTGCAGAAAAACTGTGATCGAGACGTAAAGAAGCTAATTTCCAATCGATATCAAACCAGTTTCTTTCGCGATTACTGAATAACGGATTTTCATTGAATTGTGAATCGGTCAATCCGCCAGCTTGTTGTGCCAAATAGTCCAATAGCGTAGCTTCAAAGGTTATTTTGGTTTTATCGGATAACTGATATCCAAAATGGCCGTGATAATTTCTGGCATTGAAATTTGAATTCGGGCGAAAACCGTCGCCTTGCTTAAAATTAAAATAATTGTAATAGCTGAACTTTCCCAAAGTTCCGCCTATACTATTGAAACTGGTTAGCAAACGATTAGAACCAACAGTTTGACGCGTTACCAATTCTAACCGTTTTGTCGGATTGGGTTTCTTGAACTTAAAATTGATAAGCCCACCAAATTGCGTACCGTATTGCAAAGATGCCGCTCCTCGAACAACTTGTATCTCACTCAAGGCCTCAACGGGAGGTGTGTAGTAACTCTCAGGATACCCTAAGACATCCGCACTTATATCGTATCCGTTTTGGCGTGTATTGAAGTTGGCAGTGCGATTGGGATCTAACCCTCGGCCTCCGATATTTAATTGTAACCCGGCATCCCCATTGTCATAAATGTTCAATCCGACTACCTGACCATAAATTTGACGGGCGTTGTTGGCAGCCAAATTTCCGGTAATCAGGTCTACGGACACAACTTCGGTCTTCTTGCCTGCATAAATGGCCATTCCCTCAACTTTTCTGAGCTTGCGCAACGCGAAGACCTTTTCGCGTTCTTTAATAACCACTACTTCGGATAGCTCTTCTCCCAATGGCTCCAACCTTGTCTCTAAGTACAAATCTTCGGACAAAGTAATTTTTTGTTCGTTGACTTTATATCCGTAGGAAAAAATCAGTAAGACATAATCATCGGATTTCAGGTTTTCAAATTGAAAGCCTCCTTCAATATCAGAGGTAGCGAATTGGCCTAGGGGTTTTAGGTACACCTCAGCATCTGCAATGGACATTCCTTCTTCATCATAGACCTTACCAGAGACAGAAAACTGAGCGTTTACCATCAATGTGAGCAAACAGAATATGCAAGTAATACTAAATTCCTTTGATATCATCGTTAAAGGGTACAACCCAGCTTTTATGATTAAATGATTCTTTCTCTTTTACCAAATCAACTTTTGGGTCCACGATAGCCGTGCTGCGACGACCGTTTAATGTGACATAAGTTTCTACATAAATTTCAATGTTTTCATGCCCCTGACCGTCAAAATGATTTTTCAGATAATGGGCATATTCTAAAATGAAGTCAGGTTGAAATGACATTTGTTTTTCTTGAAAAGGGGTTAAAAAATCAGTATTATCAACATAGAACCACTTACCGGTTTTTCCATTTACAATCTTGAACTGAGCATATCCGGCTTTTTCCATTAACATCACGCGCCAAGAAAAACGGTAGCCCTCCTCGGTCCAAAATAACTCGCCAGGATAAAGCAAATATCTAAACGGTAACACTAATTGAATTGTAAAAAAAGCAATTAGCAGGTAATGCTTAAACGCCATTTTCACATTGTTTGTCGCAAGTGATTTTCCATTGTCAAAGTAGCCCTTTGATATTTTAAATACGTACGAAATTATTTTTAGCAGTTTGTGATGTACCCTCGCATCGAAGAAAATTATGGTGGCGACAATCATGATATAAGGAAACATTCCTATTGGAAAAAGGACTCTAGTAAGTAAATGAAAAATAATAACAACAATAAAAGCATAGGGCCGTGTTTTTCTGCAAAGCAAAAAGAAGGGAATGGTCAAATCATACAAAACACCGCTCCAACTAAAGGCAAAATGTACCCAGGTCTCGCCTAAAAAATCGCCAAGAAATGGAACATCATTTTTTGAGGGTAACCAAATTTTTAAAGGCATTGCTTCCATTAGCCAATCTGAGTTGAGTTTGGCTAAACCTGCATAAAAGTAGACAATACCTAGGAGTAGTTTAATACTATCAATGGTCCAACGCGGTATTTTTTGAAATGCCAGGGCCGGATTTCTACGAGCATCCAATGAGTAGTAGGAGTTGGCCGGTAAAAAAATCATTAAGAAACTCAATACACTTACGAAATAATAATGGTTCAAATATGTGGTCTTGTCCATCAACTCGATATAAGTGAAGCTTAGGAAAAAAATCACAATTGCGTATCTATATTTTAAACCGATCATTATCATTATTGCCGCGAGACCACAAATAACGAATAATAAGTATGTATAAACACCTAGTGGTTTGACCCATTCAAAACCATAATACGAGAAAAATAATTTCGGTTGGATATAAAGTTTATCTATCCAACCATTGGCCCAAAATCGAACGATACTGATAAACATCAACACCCCGAATAAAATGCGAAAGACCGCCAATGGGGCGGCCTCTACATTCTTTATAATATAGGTATTTTTTAGAGGTATCATATTTAATCACCATCTGCATCAACATAATCAACACTAATACTCATAGCGGAAAACATGTCAACTTTTAGCATACTCACAGCTTTTTGAACTTCATCATAAGCCGATAACATAGAAATCGCAGGATCAACTTGCAATTCAATACTAAAAGGTTCTAACCCATCTACTGCAACTTTCGCATCATCAAATTGTTTGTTAATATCGTCACTTAAATCTTGCCGCTCTAAGCTAATTAGATAAGAAGATAGACTTTCGCCCATAGTATCGGATATGTAATATTTTCCATTAAAAAAATCTTTAGTAGCCGATAAGCCCTCTAAAAATAATTCATTAGAAAGTCCTTCACTATATATAGCTTCGACAGTTGCAGGCGCTTGCACCCCTGAAAACACACCCAAAGGTATTCCCAGTTTACCGGCCCTTAAAAACTTTTCGTAATAAAAGACAAAATCGTTCGTAAATCTATCAACCGATGCTGTTGCCGAAGAGCCATCGTTGGAAACAAAGGTATCACGATAGCCGTCTTTCCATTCCGCCAAAACCTGCATCGAATTTGTGTTCATATCTGCCAAAATAGCTGCTATATAATCAAATAACCCTTCATTGTCTACCGCCGTGTAACGTGATAAAATACCTTGATCATCGGAAGCTAGGCCATTAATCAAATAATCCAAGGCTGGAAAACCTTTGGCTTCCCGATTTGAAGGAAGGGTAAGATCATATATACCAGATGTGACATACCCATCGATTTTATTAGAATTCGTTGGATAGGTATTCATACTAAAGTGAAAATCGTGGGTTTCCGCTGGGCCTATTTCGAAAATTGAAACCCGCTGCCATATTTTGTAGGTATCTAACCAGGAAGCTCTTAATGCACTTAGATTTTCTGGATTTGCGTTCGCACGAAAAGTTTCGAAAGACGTATTTAATTCATCCATTTCTATAGCGAATGCCTCATAGGAGGGAATAATAATATTATCTGCCCAATTGGTCAGCATAGGACCTCGCTCAAAACCGATCTCTTCTTTTGGTTCTTCTTTTTCACCATCAACAGGCGGATTCGTTGGGCCCCCATTGTCTGAGGAACAAGCCCAAACCAAACCTACAAGCAATAGCGCACCGATTATCTTCTTCATAGCTTATTTTTATTTATTCTAAGTAAGCAAAAGTAAAAAAGCAGCCTATCCTAACCTAGGAAGAGACTGCTTTTTTTATTAAATATCACACCCATCCGAAAGTTTTTAAAAAGAGGTGTATTTTAGATATCACCGCTGTATAACGGGGGTCGTTTTTCGATTTAGCTCGAGAATAAGTCTGGTTGAAGGCTAAACTTAGCTTGTGGTTTCCCTCTTATTTTCTTTGCCCCTTCACCTACCTGATTGCATACATAGTCGAGGGTGAGGTAAAAAGACAGGCAAATCCGTATTTTCTCCACGAAATTGGAAAAGGCATGTTTCTTCTTGGCGATCGTCCTGACAATCAGCTGAAGCAACAAATAGGTCGTCAATGCAATGTATATTTGCGATTTCACGGCATTCTCGCTTGTTCCTACAAAGGTTTTTATCTGAAGGTTCTGTTTGATCGCTTTGAAGAACAACTCGATGTCCCATCGTTTTTTGTAAAGATCAGCAATGGTTCTGGCTGTCCAATCTAACTGATTGCTAATGATTTCTATAACCTTGTTTTCATCAGGCTTGTAAACATGAACCAATCGTAGTTCTACTTGGTTGATTCCTGTTTCAACAGCTTTCTTGCTGGTGAGCCTTATAATTTCATCCTTTAGGATATCTTGGTCAATATTCTCAGGAAGTTCCAATTCTCGGACAGTCTCGAATACGGTATTGGTTTTTATGCGGGTAACAAAAACATTCTCTGCCCTTATTCTTTGCAACATTAGAAGAAAATCAAAATAAGCCCTATCCTCAACCACTATGGTTCCTTTCGAAAAGACCGATTGTTCAAGTCCATACCTATCATGGAGCTTAGCAGCGGTGATGTTTACTACATCAGGAATCATCATTGTGTCGTCCCAGCAGGTATGTATTTTGATGCCTCCTTTTGCTGTCCGAAACTTTGCCCAGTCAAACATGGATAAACATAGGCTAATAACGGTGCTATCTATCAGTTTTATACTGCGGTCTTTGATTTCTTTGATAATATGGGATTCATGACGCTTTGATAATAGGTATGTATAATGTGTCAATAGCCCATGATACAAGCTCTCGAACATCTTATAACTCCTGTTCTTGTTGCCGTCGCTCATGGTGGATGTTGCTGGGCTTTGGGAAAGACCTAAACTTGAGATAAAGGTCTCACTAACCCCGATACCAGTAGAAATATCATTTAAAGTATAACACTTATTCAGCTGTCCGAAAGTTAGCGCTACAAATTGATCGTAAGCTTTATATCGGCTACAGCCTTTGTCGCTTTTGTGTTGTGCTGTGCTGCGAGAAAAAATCCACCTAGGTACTAAATCTAGGATTTGGCGAAGTAATGGAATATTTGTATTTTTAGTGCGCTTGTAGAGTCCCATAAAATGTATTTAAAGTTTGCAAACCAAAAATACGGGATTCTCAGGCTATTTTTAATTCAAGACTTTCGGATAGTTGTGACAAAACAGTTAACATTATGATATTAGGTTTTACTATCAATATTAAACTATTTTAGAATATTATTATTTGCATGAGGCAAAATAATACTGAAAATAGTAAGCCTTTCAAAGAGTTTGCTGCATAAATGCCTTATATCTTGTTTGAAGTCGCTATATATACTCGGACAGAGTTCGACTTCTAGTGTTGCAACTCCAAATCGATAACACAAAAAAATAAGGTAGGTATTAGAACAAAATGGTTTAAGTTGAGGACGAAAGTATAAAAATAATTGTATCTTATACGCTAATACTTGGCTTGTCCAAAATCAATCGACAAACAGGTAAGTCCAGTTTTAAGATCTAACGTCAGGTTTAAAATATGAAAAAAAGTAAGAAGATAATTTTTGGTTTAATTCTGGTTCTGTTTGTTGGGATTTCATATAATGGATTCAAATTAAAAAAACAATATGCTGCTGTTGATAAAACTGATGCGTATTGGGAATATGAAGGGCAGAAAGCGTTGGAATTCACTAATATTCGAATTAAGGGCGGTAATAAAATCTTTGTCGGTGTTAGTACTGGGGAGCAGAATAAATTACGTTTTAAGGATGAAATAAATTCAGATTTTAAATATTCAGTGGTAAACGACACTCTGATTATTGATTTTAATCCTGATTTATTTATGGCAAAAGTGAACCAAAGACGACTGAGAAGATATAAAATGTTAATAACCTACAAGGACCTAAATTCTATATTGATTGAAGACTCTTATTTGGATTTTGCATTGAAGTCCACAGAAAATTTAGAAATCAACACCAAAGGTTTTTCTACTTTGAAGATTGAAGCTACTGGAGTAAGTTTGAATTCATTGAAAATGAA
>CAYRVZ010000046.1:0-14277 GCA_964427815.1 uncultured Saprospiraceae bacterium
CATCAGAGGAATTTGTTAATTTAGGGAATACCATTAATACGGTGTACCTAGGTGGGCAACACTTTGTATATGTCACCTACAATGAATATGATGGCTGTGCCCAGTTAAGTCAAGATTTGGCTATGAATAATGATGGTTTAAGAGCAGTTGCTTTAAGTAAGATACAATGGGCAGGTGCCCCAATGGTCACACCAGGACAAAGAATGCTTTCTGTAGCAGAGGGTCTTATCCCAAATGATGTTGTTGTTTCTTTACGTGTGGGCAAGCCTTATAATACGCGAGTAGGATATAGCTTTAATATTAATACGGAACAGGAAAGTATTACCTATGGAGAAAATCCTGTCTATGAGTTTGACTTGAGTGATTTGCTTCCGAAGGAGAAAGTTGAATCTGTCACTGTCGAATCTGCATTAGATGAAATTAATGTGGTGCCTAATCCTTACTATGGGTTTTCTCCGTATGAGACAGACCAGTTTAATACAGTAGTTAAGATAACAAATTTACCTGCGAAATGTACCGTACGAATCTTCTCTTTGGATGGCAAGTTCATCAAGAAGTTTGAACGGAATGAAGAAGAGATCGTTAATCGCAAATCAAAGAATACACGTCAGATTATACCAGATATTACTTGGAACTTAAAAAATGCAAGTGACATTCCGATAGCTAGTGGTGTATATATCATTCATGTAGAGGCGCCAGGGCTTGGTGAACGAGTGATAAAATGGTTTGGAATGAACCGTCAATTTGATCCTTCTGGATTATAAATGAATAGCTACAACTTGATGCGAAGCTATCAGATGGCTTGCATCGAGTTGTATTTTTTTAAAAAACTTTTACGACTAAAGTTTTTGTACTTTTGAAAATATACAACCGAATTCGGTTTAAAATGAAGTGACTATGACCAAAAATTTACGCTTCCTACTTTTGTTCGTTTTCTTTGCCCCCCTTGTATTATTTGCAGGTAATCCTGATAGACAAGGAGAAGCTGGTGCTTATGAATTAGTGTTGAACCCTTGGGCAAGAAGTGCGGGTTTACATGGAATTAATATCGGCTCTATTAGTGGAGTTGAAGCAATGCGTATTAATCCTGCTGGGATTGGGCGCATTAACAGCACAGAGATTTTGTTTGCACAAACGCGGTATTTAATAGGCGCAGATATTAATCTGAATGCTGGAGGATTTGCCAAAAAAATGGGAAATAATGGAGCATTAGGACTAACCTTAATGGCAGTCGATTTCGGAGATATTCGGGTCACAACAACGGATCAGCCAGAAGGCACCGGTGTGACTTATTCTCCTTCCTTTTTTAATATTGGTTTGGGATATGCGCATTCTTTTGAAAAAGTTAGTGTAGGTGTTCTAATTAGGGTGATAACAGAATCTACCTCCGATATTTCGTCAACAGGTGCCGCTATAGACGCGGGTGTGCAGTATGTAACTGGGCCGAAGGATAATATTAAATTTGGTATCGCCATTCGTAATATCGGTACACCCATGAAATTTGGAGGTCCTGGGATATCCGCTCAATCTCCAATTGCTAAAGAAGGAAAAGACTATCCTTTGACTTATTCGGTACGGGGAGCTGTCTATGAATTACCTTCTTTGTTAAACATTGGGTTGTCTGTAAAATCTCATTTAGGACCCAAACACACCCTCACGGTTGATGGCGGTTTTGTGGCTAATTCTTTTGCTCAAGATGCAGTAGGCATTGGTCTCGAATATGGTTTTAATGAGATGTTCATGTTAAGAGGTGGATACAAATATGAAATTTCCAAGAAAGATTCTAGAATAGAGGGCTCTGTGGATAATGGTCCGAGTGCGGGGGTTTCTATTGATGTACCCTTGAAGAAAAAGGATGTCGCTGATATCTTGGGAGAAACAACCAAAGTCGAAAATGATACGAAAAAAGCACCTCGAATTGGAATTGATTATGCTTATAAGCTAACTGCTTACTTTGGGGGTATTCATTCTTTTTCACTTAGGTTAAATTTTTAATTGACCTTTTAAAACAAAGACCTTATCTTTGTAAGGATTATTTCTTTAATATAAGAATAAGAACGTTTCTTCCTCGGGAGAGACGTTCTTATTATTAAGTGGTTGAATTCATTTAAGAAAAACAACTACAACCTACCAAAATTTGGATGTTATGTCTGATATAAATTACATTACCAAGGAAGACTTTGATAGACTTCAAGGAGAAATTCGCGAGCTGAAAACTACAGGACGCAAAAAAGCGGCTGAAGCAATAGCGGAGGCAAGAGAAAAGGGTGACCTTTCGGAAAATGCTGAATATGACGCGGCTAAAGATGCTCAAGGGATGCTCGAACTCAAGATAAATGAGTTAGAAATTGCCATCGCGCGTTCTAAGATCATTGATATTTCCGACTTAGATCTTTCCCAAGTAACAGTTTTAGCAAAAGTGCTTATTAAAAATGTCAAAACAGGGCATGAAATGAAACTACATCTTGTTGCGGAATCAACTTCTGATGCAGCTAGTGGAAAGATATCAGTTTCGTCTCCTGTCGGAAAAGGGCTTTTAGGTAAAAAAGTTGGAGAGGTCGCTAAGATAGAGACCCCTGGTGGAATAGTCGAATTTGAAGTTTTAGATATCTCTATCTAGCATGGCCTCTATTTTTACCAAGATAATCAATGGGGATATTCCTTGTTATAAAGTTGCCGAAGACGATAATTATTTTGCTTTTTTGGATATCCATCCAGTAAAGAAGGGTCATCTTCTTGTGATTCCAAAGATTGAAGTGGATTATCTGTTTGATTTGGAGGATGATATCTTAGGTGGTTTGCATATTTTTGCCAAAAAAGTAGCCATAGCTCTTAAAAATGCCATCCCATGCACTAGGGTTGGCGTATTGGTATTGGGTATGGAAGTACCTCACGCCCATTTACATTTGATTCCGCTAGATACTGAGCGAGATATTCTATTGACTAACCCTAAATTGCATTTTTCAGCTGGAGAAATGACTGCGATTGCGGATGGGATAAGTAAGGAGTTGTAAGCTTTTGTTTTAGACTCAAAAGCCCTTCGGCGGTATAGACTTTTTTATGCCTAGGTTCGGGATTTTGAAGCTAAAAGAAGACAGCTAGAGAATTTCTTAATGATTAGCTTTTTACACGCTGACCGCCCTTCCCCTGAGAAAGGCATCTTTTCAAAACATATAAAGTCAAGGCTATCGGCTATCTTCACCAAGAAAATGAAAAATAATTTCTATTTTTTATGCATGTTGATTTTATTCACATCATCTTGTTATAGCCACAAAGTCCTTGAAACCTCAGATAAAGAAACTTATTTGGAGGTGGAGCAAGCGATTAACAACTATTTTACTGGGAGGAAAACCGCGAATATTCAGTTATTACAAAACACTTTTCATTCAGAGTCAAGACTGATGACGATGGATACTACTTTAGTGTTGATATCGCGAGATGAGTATCTGGATGTAGTCCAAAAAAAAAGGAACAGTTTCTTGTAAGACGACGTTGCTCTATGTTACAGTAGATGGACATCGTGCTTTCGCAAAAACCAAATTTGACTACGGAGATCGGATTTATGAAGACTATCTTGTTTTGATTTTTATTAAGAATAAGTGGTGGATTGTGCATAAAACTTTTGAGTTAAAATGAAGACGATGACAAACACTATCTTATGGATTTTAGCTTTAGTAGGCTTGATTTTAATAGGTATTATTAATACCGTGCTACTGCCAGATTTGATTTCAAATCTCCAATATGTCGCTCCCAATGCAGAAACTGTTTTTGATTTGTCCTTTTATTATTCTTCTGATGATGCTTATCGGAAAATTAATAGTTTTGGACCCGCTGGGATTCCTATTGTTATTGAGCTTGCAAAAGTAGATTTTGTTTATATTGGTATCTATACTTTTACTTATTTTTTCTTTTTACACAAGTTAATAACTCATCTATATAGAGACAGTTTTTTAATACTTCAACTTCAATACTTCCCTGTTGTTATTGGAATATTTGATGTGGTAGAAAATTTAGGTTATTTGAAAATGATTAATGATTTCCCTGATAAAAGTGGCGGGTTAGCACTTTTGACTACTAGTGCCACGATGGTCAAGTGGTCACTAGTAGTTATTTTAGGTGCGTTTTTTGTCTTTTTAATCTGGAAACTAATCAAAAAGAAATATTTTTATTAGCGAAGAATAATTTTCTGCGTATTCAAAACAGCTTCATTTTTTATCTCAAGAAAGTAAGTACCTTTCTGTAAATTTGATAAATCTAATTCATGCCGACCGTTAGGTGCTTGGCTTTTAGTAAAAACAACCTGCCCAAGTTGATTAAAAATACTAATATCAAATTTTCCTTCATATTGTTTATTGATATAGACCGTGGTCAAACCATCCGTAGGATTCGGAAAGACTTCAACTCCTCGATAGTTATCAACACTAAAGCTGATGGCAATAATATTATGAAAGTGTTTGACCCCATCATTGTCATGCTGTACTAATTGATAATAATTAACGCCCTCTTTTGGGTTTTTATCAATCAAAGAATAGCGGTTAATTGAAGTAGTATTGCCAGCACCCTTAACCGTGCCGAGGGTTTCAAAATGTGTTCCATCAGTCGAACGTTGGATACTGAAATAGTCATTGTTTATTTCAGAAGAAGTCTGCCAGTTTAAGGCAACTGCATGATGACTTATTTTTTTGCCTGCAAAGGCTACTAAAGAGACAGGTAGTGGAGAAGCCGCTAACGGAGACGACCACATGCCTCGCCCATAAGTGGCTACCCTTATTAAATTATTAGCTGGAGTCACATCATCATAGTATATTTCCAATTCTCTAGCATCTACATTAATCGGAAAATTTTGATTAAACGAAGTCCAATTATTTGTTCCTGGCTCCAGGTAGTATATGCCAGCCGTACTGCCCGCATAAAGTCCTTCATTGGTGTTTTTATCATAAGCTAAGCACAAAATTTGTAAGGAGGGGAAGTTATAAGTATAATTTGTCCAAGTTGCCCCTTTATCGTTTGATTTATAGATACCCGAGCCAGAAGCAATATATAATATATTTATATCGGTAGGATGGGTAATAATGTCATTAATGTTAGATGTCGGTGTTGGCTGGGTTAAAGATATCCAAACGGGATTTGCGGCAGTCACGTCATCACAACGATAGAGCCTATTTTTCGTTGAATAGTAGGTGGTTTTTCCATCCACTTCAGAAATGGCAAAACCAGTACCAGGCTTGGTGAAAGCATCAGAAATTGACGTCCAGGTAACATCACCACTATTAGGTGTTTTAATATTAGTTGAACGCCATACGTGTTTATTTCGCCCCATGAGCATCATGTTTGGGTCTGTAGGATGAATGACAAAAGGAGTAACCCATGGAGCATCTTCGTTAATATTCTCAATACTATAAAAGTAACTATCATTAATACTTCTCCGGAGGGTTCCATAATATAATTCTGTATATTGGTATGCATCATCAGTCGGATCAATAGCGCATTCCATGCCATCACCGCCTACGACCGTTGCCCAAGTATTACCAGATAATAAGCCCGTTCCATTATCTTGAAACCCTGCAATAACTAGATTTTGACTTTGTTTACTTTGCCCAATTTTGTATAACTGACTGATGGCTAGACCACTAGAAATTTCGGTATTTGTTGTCCAACCATCAGTAGAATAATATACGCCCCCATCATTTGCGGCATAGCAGTATCCATTCGGTGCAAATGTAAGGTGATGTTGATCAGCATGTACTGCATCGCTATTCAGACCAGCCCAGCTGGTTTTTTTTACCCAATTAGCACCAGAATCCGTTGATTTCCAGATATTCACGGAACCTACATATATCACATTTGCGTTTATGGGATCAGCTACAATAGTTAAATCATACCAACCTTGTCCTCTGAATTCATCATTCCCTGTACCACTATAATATCCAAAAATATTTGGCGTGCTTGATTTTAAAGTAAAATTTTCTCCACTATCTGTACTATGGTATAATCCTTCAAAATAACGATTGTTCGCCCGGACAAAATAAACATCATTGGGTGTAGCGGGAGAGACTGCGATGAACGCTCTGCCAGGAGTTGTAGTGGGAATCCCTGCAGAGATAAGTGTCCAAGATTGCCCATTATTTACAGACTTAAAAAATCTTCCAGAATCTGAACTTGCGTAAACAATGTCTGCATCCCCAGGCTTGAAAACAATATTTACGATGGATTCATAGGGATACATATTTGTCCAAGTATCTCCTCCATCTGTAGATCTATGAATTCCATTATATTCTCCAGCAGCTATTAAGACATTTCCATCAGTAGGATCTTGAATTAAATCATTGATATATTCATTATTGGAAATACCATTATTAATACTTACAAAAGTAACTCCTCCGTCGGTTGATTTCATCACGCCCTTACCGTTGGAGTCAAAACTATCCCTATCTCCTGTCCCAATAAATATGACATCATGGTTGTCTTTGTCCACTACAATGGCAGATATTCCGAGTGTAGGGAGATTGTCCGTGTAGGAAGCCCATGTTGAACCTCCATCCGTAGATTTCCAAAGTCCAGCAGCTGGTGTACCAATATAAATAGTATTGGCGTTTCCAGGCTCAAAGGCGATTTCGTTAACTCGACCTACGCCATTTGGTTGTCCTGTTTCGTTTACGGGAAGGGATATTGGCCCATTCGACGTCCAATTCGAAGTGACGCTTCTTGATTGAACATTGTTTTTGTGAAATGCTCTAAAAGCGCGTTCAACTTCTTGAGAACTGGGGAGCTTTCCGTTACTATTTAATTGCATCTCTGCTCGGTATTCCCAGCGATGATATTGCTTATACTTACCGGGGTGCTTCGCTTCATATAACTTAAAAGCACGTTGGATATCTGAAAAAGTGCCGTTGGCTTTGATTAATTTCCTATAAATTGGTTTGTTTGAAGCTTCTTTATCTGTGAACGAGGTGCTTTGGGCACTAACCCAAAAGCTTCCAAGAAGGAGAATAAATGAAAAAAATATTTTCATTATTGTAGATTTTAGGGATGAATAAAACTTTGGTTTTCTTGGCTGCATTAATAACACATTGCTTGCTTATATGTTTAATTAGAATGAAAAACCTGAAAATTTGTATAGTGGCATTATTTATAAAATGAGTACGATGAATTTATTTATTGTACCATAATTATGGGTCTGCATCAGGAAACGGCTTTAGAATATCCCTTCCAAGCCTAACCCAAATAGCGCAAAATCAAAGCGGACTGGATCCAATGGATCAATCTTTTTTAGCGCAAGCGTCAACTCTTCGACAGCTTGCCAATCTCGCTGCTTCCTTCTAAGTAAATTAAATTTTCGCCCCATGCGTTCCACATGCACATCAAGAGGAATGAGTAATTGGCTAGTATTTATTTTTTTCCAAAGACCAAAGTCAACACCTACTTCATCCTCTCGAACCATCCACCTCAAAAACATGTTGAGTCGCTTGCAGGTGGACTTGCGGAGTGGGGTAGGGATGTGCTTTCGAGTTCTGTCGGGTGCTTCCGGTAGTGAGAAAAATAAATCATGAAAGCCAATCAATCCATTTTTGATATTTATATCATCGGGTTGGATATGTTTGGCGAAAGCATCTTCTAAACTAGCATTGTTTTGATAATAATACTTTAAGAAATGAATAAAGTACAGCGTATCAATCGGCTGAAAAGTGCGGTGCTTAAATTGCTCAAAAGGTATTAAATCCTTGTCTTGATGATTCAATATAAAGTCATAAGGCGCACCATCCATTAATTCAACTAGTAAATTAGCCTTATTGATAATTGTTTTCCGTCGTCCCCAAGAGAGCATGGCTGTCCAAAAGCCCATGATCTCGATATCTTGCTTGCGCGAAAATTGATGAGGGATCCCAATGGGATCGTCTTTCACAAATTCTTGTGTGTGATAGGTTTGATAGGCAGCTTCCAGTATTGATTCGATGTTTGACATGGGCAAATATAAACATTTGTTAGTTGTAAAATGGGTTTTATTGTTCTCTCATTCTTAGCATTCTCTATTACTACAGGAGTGGCGGGTTGTGTTCCGACTACCTTGAGTATTACTTTTGATAATTATCCAGAAGAAACGAGTTGGGATATTAAGGATGGTAGCGATAATATTGTTTTTGCAGGTGGAACTTATGGGGCTCAAGCTGATGGTGCGACACTCACTATTGATAATTGTTTGGATGTAGGTTGTTATACCTTGACGATGTATGATGCGTATGGCGATGGTATTTGTTGTGCGTATGGAAGTGGCTCCTATTCGATGGTGGATGATAACGGAACGCTCTTGGCTTCTGGTAGTTCTTTTAATGCGTCTGAATCAACTGCATTTTGTGTAGGTGGAGCGAGTAATTTTGCAGCATTAGGTACGGTTGAGCACGAATATCAAGAGTTGGAAGATGTTCGGATTTTTCCCAATCCTGCTTCATCGATTTTGGAAGTACGTTTGAGAGATAAGCGTATGGTTACTTATTCAATTTATGATGTAATGGGGAATCAATTGAAGCAAGGCTTCCTTTCGGAAAAATCTATTGAAATCCAAAACTTCGTGCGAGGTGTTTACTTTATTGAATTTGCCTCAGACAAGAAAGCACTAGTTAGAAAATTTGTCAAAAACTAATTTGTTTACTTGCGTAAAAAAAGCTCAAACACTTGTTGTTTGGGCTTTTTTTTATTGAGTTCAATTCCTGTCAATGCTTTGAGTTGAAAAGTTTTGAACCAAATCATCCTGTCAATGTTCTATCACCTCCACGGGGTGCCGAACCATGCGATATTGCATCGGCTGAGATTAGACCCATAGAACCTGCCCGAGTAATGTTGGGAAGGAAGCTAGACCATTCGGTCGTCTAACTCTATATGTATGCCGTGACAAAAGATGAAAAATGCGTATTATTGGAGTAGTTGCTTTAATTGTTGTTTTTTCGGTCACGCTTGCGGCACAAGGCGTACTCAAGGGAAAAATTAGTTCAAAACAAGAAGAATCCTTACCTTTTAGTAATATTACTATTACTTTATCTGATGGGAAAGTTTTGGGTACTTCTGCGGATGTGACGGGAAAGTATTCATTAAAACTGAATCCGGGGATATACACTGTGAAGGCTTCCTATATAGGACATATTCATCAAACAGAAAAAATTGAAATTAAGGAGGGAGTAGTGACCGCGCTTAATTTTATTTTAGTAGAGAATGTTGCCATTATAGGGTGCCCTGTTGTTTATGACACACGCCCTTTTACCGTTCAAAAAATTTATGAGAAGGACATTGAAAAGCAAAATCTAGGGCAAGATGTTCCTTTTTTATTAAAAATGACCCCTTCGGCAGTGGTGACTTCTGATGCAGGAGCAGGTATTGGATATACGGCCATTCGGGTACGGGGATCAGATCAGACGAATATCAATGTGACCGTCAATGGAATTCCATTGAATGATTCTGAGTCCCACCAAGTTTTTTGGGTGGACTTACCAGATATTATGGCTTCCGCAAATAATATAGAAATTGAAAGGGGAGTCGGTACTTCCAAAAATGGGGCAGGTGCTTTTGGGGCAACTATCAATGTATCTACAAAAATGGCAAGCCCTAAACCTAGCTTGGTATTAGCTTCTACCATCGGTTCTTTTAATACCCAAAAATATAGCCTAGAAGCGGGTACTGGCAACCTACTTGATGATGAAATTGAAGGAACTAGTTTGGCCTTTACAGGACGTGTAAGTCGCATAAAATCAGCGGGTTATATTGACCGATCGGCCTCTAGCCTTAGCTCTTATTTCCTTTCGGCAAATTATCTAAAAAACGCAGCAAGTCTAAAATTGAACCTTTTTTCTGGACATGAAATTACCTACCAAAGCTGGTATGGTGTGCCATTGAATTATATTGAAATTGATTCCTTGAGGACCTATAATGAAGCGGGTCAAGAACGGACAGATAAGCCACACCCAGACCAAGTAGATAACTACAAACAAACACATTATCAAGCCATCTATGAAAATAGAATTAATAATATTAAAATAAATGCGGCTTTGCATTATACGAAAGGCGCAGGGTATTATGAGCAGTATAAAGCAGGGCAAAATGTATTTAACTATGGTAGCGACAGTTTAATTATTAATGGTACTTTAGTGGAAGAATCTGATTTGATTCGGCGCAAATGGTTGGATAATGACTTTTACGGTGGTATCTTTAGTCTGACCATTCCAGTCTTGGATGGTATTACTATTGGTGGTGGATGGAATAAATATGTTGGACAACATTTTGGCAAGGTGATTTGGGCGCAATATGCTGGTATTCCGCAAGGCAAGGAGTATTATAGAAATGAGGCTAATAAACAAGATTTTAATATTTATGCAAAAACAGAAAAAAAGTTTGACCATTTTAATACCTATTTAGATTTGCAATATAGAAAGGTAAGGTATGCCTTTATTGGCTTTGACGAAGAGGGGGAAACCTTACCTGAAACAGTCAATCATCATTTCTTTAACCCTAAAGTAGGTGTGTCCTATAATATTAATGGGCATTTGGCATACGCCTCGATGGCGGTGGCTCGTCGGGAACCAAATCGAAGTGATTATCGGTCAAACCCAATTTCTAGGAAGCCGAAGGCAGAAAGATTGATTGATTGGGAAGTGGGCTTAAGAAAACAAACGAGTAAACTTCGATATGCAGTGAATGCCTTTTTTATGCGCTATAAGGATCAATTAGTTTTGACTGGCAAGCTAACAGAAGTCGGGGAATATGCTCGGGTGAATGTACCAAAGAGTTATCGATTAGGTTTAGAAACGGATGCAGCATATCAAGTTTCTGATCTATTTGGTGTTGCTGGAAATGTATCAATAAGTAAAAATAAGATTACAGCGTTTACGGAACACATTGATAATTGGGATACATGGGCGCAAGAGACTATCGTTCACAAAAATACTAATTTAGCTTTTTCTCCAAACGTAACTGCTGCACTTGCCTTAAATTTCTCTTTCTTGGAGAAAAAATTAAACGCTTCTTTGGCTAATAAATATGTAGGGAAACAGTTTTTGGATAATACGTCCAATGATTTGACGGCATTAGATGCCTATTTATATAATGACCTTCAACTCAACTATTTATTGGCAAAGAATAAAATTGAGTATTTGTTGAATCTAAAAATAAATAATCTCTTCAACCGAAAATATTCGGCTAATGGATGGGCTTATCGCTACCGTACTGACAATGAATATCTAGGACCATATGATCAACGTGAAGGGAATGGAACCTATTCGCAAGTCGGGTTTTATCCACAAGCAGGGATTAACTTCTTGTTGGGTCTGGTTGTGAAATTTTAAATTGCCGATTTTTTTTAATCTTACAGCCAAAGGTTTTTGGAGGATGGCCACTCAATTACTTTTTAAGTTCATCTGAGTTTTAGTATTGAAATTTAAGCTTTCTGAGCAATGAATAAGTACTGATTGAAGGGAGATCTACCGAGCCCTTGGTTTATCTCGATCCCCTAGTTCAGCAACTTGTAATTCACTAATTTTGGCTTCTCCCCCAATGGTAAATCGAATGACAGTTCGTACTCGATGAATGCCGATAATTCCAGCAGCACCCGGGTTGATATGCAATAAATCAAAAAGAGGATCATGAACGACCTTCAAAATGTGAGAATGACCACAAATGTATAGATCTACATTTTCTTTCAATAATAAATCCTTTACTCGCTTGTTATAGCGTCCAGGATATCCTCCGATATGGGTGATTAATACTTTGACCCCTTCTAATTCAAAAATAAGATTTAGAGGGTATTGATGTCGTATTTCAGGGGTGTCGATATTACCATATACAGCCCGCAATTTTTTGAAGTCAGCAAGTGTATTAGTAACTAGCTCATCCCCTATATCCCCAGCATGCCAAATCTCATCACAATCTTTAAAAAACTCCAAAATGGGCTCATCAATATAACTATGGGTGTCTGAAATTAGTCCAATTTTTTTCATGGGCAATTAATAATATTACAGTGTGAACTCTAGGGTTATTTTTTAAATTCAATAATAGTCTTGGAGATTATTTCCACGCATTCTAACAGTTCTGATTCAGTCATTACCAAAGGAGGAGCGAAACGAATGATATTACCGTGGGTAGGTTTTGCCAAAAGGCCATTATCTCTTAATGCCAAGCAAATCCGCCAAGCAGTATCGCTATCTTCGGTATCATTAATACCAATGGCATTCAAAAGCCCTTTGCCCCGAACAAAATTAACCAAATCATTTTTGGCAATTAGTTCTTCCATTTTTTGTCGAAAAATTTCTCCTAGTTTGGTTGCATTTTCCGCTAGGTTCTCTTCCTTGATGACATCCAATGCCTCCATCGCTACGGCACATGCCATCGGATTTCCTCCAAAGGTTGAGCCATGCTCTCCTGGCTTTAAGGTCATCATAATCGCATCATCGGCTAAAACAGCAGAAACAGGTAGGACACCTCCAGACAAAGCTTTTCCAAGAATTAAAATATCAGGTTTGAAATCAAAATAATCACAAGCCAACATTTTTCCTGTACGGGCTATGCCTGTTTGGACTTCATCCGCAATAAATAATGCATGGCTCGTCTGACACAATTCATAAGCTTTGGGCAAATAATCTGCATCGGGTACAACTACGCCAGCTTCTCCCTGAATGGGCTCAACTAAAAAGGCAGCAACATTCGGATCTTTAAGGGCTTGCGCCAAAGCATCTATGTCATTGTACGGAATAATTTCAATGCCCGGAAGGAAAGGTCCAAAATCATTGGTGGCATCAGGATCGACAGAAGCGGAGATGACCCCTAAGGTCCGACCATGAAAATTACCACTTGCGAAGATGATTTTAGCTTGATTGGTGGGGACTTTTTTGACCATGTACGCCCATTTTCGGGCTAGTTTGATAGCGGTTTCGACAGCTTCTACTCCTGTATTGATAGGAAGTACTTTGTCGTATCCAAAGAAAGAAGTGATATGTCGTTCATATTTACCTAGCATATCATTATAAAAAGCTCTAGAGGTCAAAGTCAGTACTTGAGCTTGATCTGTCAGTGCCTTCACGATCCTTGGGTGGCAATGTCCTTGATTAACAGCAGAATACGCAGACAAAAAGTCAAAATATTTTTTACCTTCTACATCCCAAACATAGACGCGCTCTCCTTTTGCTAATACAACGGGCAAGGGGTGATAATTGTGCGCACCATATTTATCTTCGAGGTGGATGTAATCATTTGACGTATAACTCATTTTTTTTTAGCAAATGTACGGTTTTTCAATTGACATTCACAATATTTAACTTCCAAAATTAGAGGAGTCCTTAACCCAATGAAGTAGAACTAAAAGGAATACTGATAAATTCCTTGATACTCCTCATAAATTCCCTCAAAGGTAATGTCATCTTCTTCCATATCTATAAAAATAGAGAGGAGGTCATACAAGCCATGAATAGGTTTATTATTAACGGAAGTGATGATGTAACCAATTTCCATATTGGTTTTCGCTATCTTTTTTCCTTTGGTGATAGAAATAACTTTGACGCCTTCTGTGCCACTTATCCGTTTTTCAGAGGTGGTTAGGTTTCGAGCTTCAAAACCATATTTTTTAAAATGGGGCTTTAGTTTATAGGCGAAGTTTTTACGTTCTTTTCTAATGCCTTGCAATTTAATAAAAACCTGTTGGACTTGTCCACCTCTAACGATGTCAACGACTAGTTTATTTCCAGGACGATACTGGGCAACTATTTCCTGAAGCTCGGGAGTGGAGTTTATCTTTTTGTTGTTTATTTTTAATATTACATCGTTTACTCGTAGTCCTGCGTTAGCGGATCCACTGTTTTTGACTACGCGTGTGACAGCGACTCCATTGGGTTTATTCATGCCAAGCTTTTTAGCTAATTTATCATCTACTGGCTTGATATTGATGCCTAAAAAACCACGTTTTACCTCGCCAAATTCTTTGATGTCTTTGATGACTTTTCGAACTAAATTGGAGGGAATCGCAAATGAATATCCTTCATAACGTCCTGATTCCGTGATGATTGCTGTGTTTATGCCGATGAGCTCTCCATTCGTGTTGACTAGAGCGCCCCCACTGTTTCCGGGATTGATGACAGCATCCGTTTGAATGAATGATTCTATGGGGTTATCTGCATCTAGGATATTGATATTTCGGCTTTTGGCACTGATGATTCCAGAGGTTACGCAGGAAGTATAGCCTCCGGTGTATTGCATAAGGGTGATCGTGTACGCATTCTGCCGTCAAACCATGAAACTATTGTTACA
>CAYRVZ010000047.1:0-14168 GCA_964427815.1 uncultured Saprospiraceae bacterium
TATACCGCTTGTTTCTTCATCATCTGCTGTAAATTCGCCATTGGTAAATTCAATGATTTTGGAGGTTCCGTTATTGAGTCCTACATAATATTGCCCTTTCCGAAAGGCAGGTTTCAAAATATTTTCAATAATACGTTTGGAGCGTGCATCTGTGAGCGTAGCCTCTACACCATAGCCCGTGATAATTCTAATCTTTCGATCTTGTACCGCGACATAAATCAATACGCCATTATCCTTATCATCTTGCCCGATTCCCCAAGCCCTGGCTAGCCGAAAGGCATAATCAAAAGTATCATCCCCTTCTGTGCTTTCCTCTATCACGATGGCGATTTGAGTCGAAGTGGTATCTCCAAAAGCCACTAGCTTGTTTTCCAGCTGGCGTTTTTGAGAAGCTGTCATGACGTTCACGTAGTCATTGACCAGTTTACTAGACTTAGGAGGAGGCTCTTTCGCTTGCGCAAAAAAAGGAAAAATAAAACAAAGCAGCAAAATGAAAACCGCCTGCTTAAGAGCAATAAAGCGATTATTCATAGGATATCTCATCGGGTAATTCATTTTGGTCATTCGACTGAATGGGAAAGAAGTATTTTAATTTTTCACCTGCCAATTCAATCCCATTTACTAATCCTTCTACAAAGTTTCGTTGCCGAAAAGAGGTTTCTAATATTTCTTTAACATCATCCCAAAAGCCATCAGACACTTTCTTGTTGATGCCTTCATCACCAAAAATGGCAAACTGTTTCTGGCTGGGACACAGAAAAAAAATGACTCCATTGCGTTCCTCAGTCCGATCCATTTTTAGCCTGTGAAAAGCCATTGTTGCTTCTACTAATACCTCTTTTTCTAGTTTGTGTTGGATGTGTACCCGTATTTCACCAGAGGTTTGTCGTTCTGCATGACGAATGGCCAAGATGATGGTTTCCTCCTCCTTGGTCGTAAAAAAACGCTGTTTCTTTCGACGCAGCTTAATCAAATTTTACGGTTGGAGCCACTTCGCTACCTGCCTGAGACTCGAAGGTCGCCTTGCGGGAAAAACCAAACATTGAGGCAAAGATATTGCTTGGAAATCGACGAACAGATTTGTTGTAGTCTGTGACTTCTTCATTAAAGTCTCTTCTCGTAACCGTAATTCTATTTTCAATTCCCTCTAATTGAGATTGCAAATCTCTGAAGTTGGTGTTTGCTTTTAGGTCTGGATATCTTTCCACGACAATAGACAAGCCACTCAACGCACTAGACAAACCACTTTGCGCAGCTTGAAATTTTTGCATCGCTTCTGGAGTTAAATTACTGGCATCAACTTGAACAGAATTGGCTTTTGAACGTGCATTAGTAATGGTCTCAAATGTTGACTTTTCGTGATCAGCATAACCTTTTACGGTCGAAACGAGATTGGGAACTAAATCAGCTCGGTGCTGATAAGCGGTCTGTACATTCGACCATGACTTGCTGACATTTTCGTCTTTGTTGACCATACCATTATAGTTGGATTTGGCCATTAATCCCAAGATGCCGGCTAAGGCAATAAAAATAATGAGTGTTGTCTTTTTCATATTGTTGATTTGTTTGCGTGTTTTTTCAAAAGCAAGATCCGCTTGCGCAAGAACTCACTAAATATACATATTTTTTTCTGTAATGTTCATATTTTTCGACGAAATTCACTGAATCTGTTAACGGTCAAGTGCAAGTTCAAGGCTTACAGGACAATGATCTGAGCCGAAATACTCATTATGAATCTCTGCAGATTTAACATTTTTCGTAAGGCCCTTACTCACTATAAAATAATCAATCCGCCAACCAGAATTATTTTTTCGAGCATTAAAGCGGTAACTCCAATAGCTGTATTTGACCTCATCAGGGTGCAACAACCTAAAAGTATCGACAAAGCCCGCTTTAAAAAATGTATCTAGACCATCAATTTCGGCTTGAGTGTAGCCAGCGGTCTTATTATAATTGGATTTGTGATTCTTTAAGTCAATATCCCGATGCGCTACATTCAGGTCACCACAAATGACGACTGGTTTTTTCTTGTCTAACTGCTTGATGTACTTGACAAAAGCCTTGTCCCAGGCTTGGCGATATTCAAGACGTTTGAGTCCTTGCCCTGAATTGGGCGTATAGACCGTAACCAAATAAAAACGGGGATATTCTGCACAGATAACCCGTCCTTCTTTATCATGTTCTTCTATCCCCATGTCATTTTTAACCGTAAGGGGCTTTTCTTTCGACAAAATAGCTGTAGAAGAATATCCTTTTTTGTCGGCCGAGTTGTAATATTGATGATATCCGACTACTGGGTCGATGGCTTCTTCTACTTGGTCAGGCTGTGCCTTCGTTTCTTGAAGACATAGAATATCGGGGTCAATCTCTTTGATGTCGGCTAAAAAGTCTTTTTTGACTATAGCACGAATGCCATTTACATTCCAGGAGACAATCTTCATACTTACGGGTTTAATTAGTGTAGATAGTTAACAACATTGTGCTGGAAAGTTTAGGTACTTCTAGGATTACTATTAGGTCGTGAGTTGAGCGTATGGTAATAAAATAATGAATCAATAAACTTTTGATGAGTACTGAATTATCTAATTAATCGGATGGTAAAGTATCTATTTTGCTCTATTTCTTCCGCTCTTTGTATTAAAAGTGCCAATATTCTTTGTATCTTTGCATTGGCAACTATTTAACATGCTTCATTAGGTGTGTCATATAAAACAAAAATTATGAATCTTTTAAGCTTATTTTCAGACCAAATAGGAGGTACTCTAATCAAGCAAGCGACTGGCTTACTTGGTGAATCTGAATCGGGTATTACTAAAGCAATGAGTGGGCTAATGCCTAGCCTATTAGGCACACTCGTCAATAAATCAGGCACCACCGAAGGGGCGAGTTCCTTAATGAATTTGTTAAGCAATAATGCTAATGATAGCATCTTGGACAACGTAAGCGGACTATTTTCAGATAAAAGCAAAGTTTCTGGACTCATGGACTCTAGCGGAGGCATTTTGAATGGCCTGTTGGGGGATAAACTTGGACCTTTGACTGGGATGTTATCCAAATTTGGAGGAATAAAATCTAGCTCTATGGGTGGCTTATTGAAGTTGGCGACTCCATTTTTACTTGGCTTTCTAAAGCGTAAAGTAATGAACAAAGGCGCTTCTGGTCTCATGAGCCTACTGGGAGGACAAAAGAAGCATATTGCTAGTGCCATGCCTGCTGGACTTTCAGGTGTCTCAGATTTACTTGGGTTTGGTAATTTCGGTAAAGATGAAAAGACTGCTGAAGTAAAACGTCCAACCCACACACCGGCTAAGAAAAAAACGAATTGGATGCCTTTATTATTAGGACTGTTAGCTGTTTTAGGTGGCTTATGGTTTATGAATAGAGGAGGTAATGAAACGAAAGTAGAAACACCCCCAGTAGTGGAAAAAGTGCAAGAAAAAATAAAAGAAACGCCAGTCGTAGAAACGCCAACTTACAACTTCCAAATGGTTGATTATCCAGGTGGAACTTTCGCAGGTGTACGAAATGTTGTTTCTTTCGATAACATGAAGGGAGCATTTGAAACGGGATATCAGTCACTAGGAAAAGCAGGTGTTACGCCTACGGGTTCTGCTGCGGGTGTCTTTTATTCTTACGATGAAACCAAAAAAGAAACAGATATGGTCGCTGCTTTTCCAGTAGCAAAAGGATCCAAATATGATGCACCGATTACTGTGTTTGATTTACCTGCCGGAAAAGCAGTAATGCTTGAATACATGGGGGATTATGATGCTGGATATACAGCGCACACCGCACTGGGCAAATACATGGAAGAAAAAGGATTGAAGCAAGGAGGTGTTGTACTAGAAAGATATCTAGTAGGGCCTAATGAGACCAAAAATCCAAAGGAGTACAAAACGCAAATTTTTTACTTCTATGAGTAATTGATTAATTCTTGAATTAAAAGGAGCCTCTACAGCGTAGAGGCTCCTTTTTTTTGTCCTTACTTTTTTGCCTCTATAACGAATGCCTTGACTGCCTCCACTTCATCTATGATTACCTTGTAAACACCCTTTCCAAGTTTTGACATCTTTTTAAGTGTAGCGTCTTCTACTTTTTTATTCTGAGACTGAAAATGTAATGTACTCAATGATATATGCTTCTTTGCTTTTTTCTTAATTAATTTTTGATCCTTTCGGTCAATTTTAAAGTGACCATCTGTGGCGATAATAATCCTATTGTTGCCATTTGTTACCCATAACTCTGTACATAAATCATAGGCCATTATCAATCCTTTTTTGGTGTTCGTTCCTCCCTGAGTTCTTAATTCTGCAATAATTGATTTCATTTTATTTTTATTAAAACCATCTTTTGGGGTAAACAGAATCTTGGGAGAAGAGGAGTAAACGACAACTGACAATGCATCTTCCTTTCTCAATAAATCAATTAAATATGATATCGAATTTTTTAATTTTTTTAACTTATCATCTCGTTGCATTGAAGAGGAAATATCAAGTAGCAAAATTAAATTATTTGTTTTGGCTCCAGCTAGAGAGGTGTAATATTTTTCAGGGATCACGTTTAGTGAATCTTGAATGGCCGGGGATGATTTTTCTTCCATTTCCAAGTCCTTAGATTTTTTAATTTTTATTCTCAAGACCTCAAAAGGTAGCACTTCCCCCACTATTTTCATCATAGGGCTATGCGCCCGTTCAATGTACTTGTTGTAACGATATATAATAGAAATGGAAGAAGATGTCCTATGGTTAAGCCAATTCCCAAGTAGTTCAGTTTCAAAAATTCTTTTGTGCAACGCCTCTTCTAGAAAGGGCTCATACGTTCTAATCCCATACTTAAACCCACCTGCCTTTGTTAAGTTTCCCGAAAGAATTTTTGTAGATGTTTTATATAATTCTAGGGCCGTGCGTTCTATGTTAGCTCTTTCTTGGGTGTTGCGGTTATCTGTATATTTAAAATCACCAAAACTTTCCATATTCATGAGCACCAATCCGACATCTCTTGCTTCAAAAAGGTTTTTAATAATACTTCTATCTTTTTTAATTGCTGCGGTGTTTTCTGCTTTCGTATGTTGGATGATTTTTTTTGCGGTAAGAACGATCCCCTTTGACCGTTCTAAAGGTTCGGGTAGTTTCTGTTCCTGAAAAGTCTCTTCGCATAATGACCCTATTTGAGTCAGTAGGACATCTAACTCTTGGATGTTTTTTTGATATAAATATAACTCATCATACAGTTTTTGGAGATTAGATTCTGTTTCAAAAAAATCTCTTTTTAACGCATTTCTATTGTCTAACGCATTATTAATTTCTATAAAATGCACAAAGCTATTATGAAAAGAACTAAGCAAATGTTTCAGGTTGTCAGGAGCTACGGGCATCAACCTGTCAAAGGTGTTATTTAAAGCTTCGATCTTAAAAACCTTTTTTAAGGTCCAATCATCTTTTAACTTGAACAAGTCCCTGTTGCCAAGGGATGGATCTATAAATAATTGGTTGATTTTTAAATTATAACTTTTCGCATGATAGTGAGAAATGATGATATATTGATTACAGGTATTGACATAATCTACAACCTCATTGATAAGCTTTTTTTCTTGAATAGTATTATTTTGTGCTTGCGCCAAAATAACAACAAACATCCCGATTGCTATTAATAATTGCTTCACCATTTCAAATGTTTATTTTAAAGTATTCATCCAAAGATACAGGCTCTGTATTCAGTAGGATAGCTTAATTCAGATCCGAAGAAAAATACTTGATAATTGTGTTAACTTTTAACGAACGCTTTTTGACCGACGCGTACAATCAGGCCCACGAATCCTATTGTCAGCAAAGCCCGAATGCCATAAGAAACCCATGTACCATAATGCTCAGTTTGTAGCGTTAAATAATAATTAATCCCAAGAACGATCAATACTAGTGCTAAGACCCCCACCATTTTACGGATTGGATAAGGAATAGGATATACTTTTTGACCCCAAGCCCACACGATTATCACCATCGTAACATAGCAGGCTAGTGTCGCCCAAGCAGAAGCAAAATAACCGATTTTAGGAATTAAAATCCAATTTAGCGCAAGCGTAATCAAAGCTCCAATAATACCAACAATAGCCCCAACATAAGTCTTGTCTTTTATCTTATACCAAATCGCCATATTATAAAATATGCCTAAAAATAAATTGGCAAATAAAATAATTGGGATAATGCCGAGTCCTTCGCGATAGCCTTTTCCCAAAATAAGGATAATAATATCTAGCCATGAGCCAATGAAAATGACCCCGACAGAAGAGGCTAGAAAGAAGAAAAAAGTAGATTTAGCATAGACATGTGGGGCGTTTTTATCTTCTGCTTGCGCAAAAAAGAAGGGTTCTGCCGCGTAGCGATATGCTTGGGTAAAAAGGGCCAACAAGGTGGCTATTTTGTAATTGGCGGAATAAATACCGACTTGCTTTAAATTTTCCGAAAGGCTACCGACCAAATGGGTCTTCAATAATGTCCTATCTATGACTTCATTGATAATACCTGCTAATCCAGCAATCACTAAAGGAGCAGAGTAGAGCAACATCTGCTTCCACAATTGTACATCAATTTTCCATTTGGTCTTTAGTATTTCCGGAAGGAGCATGATAAGCGTCGTCAAAGAAGCCAGTAAATTGGACACAAAAACATAACCTATTCCAAAATCGGGGCGATAGATTGCTTGCGCAAAATCATGTAGCGCTCCCGAAGAATGAGTCTGAAGAATCCAAGGTAAAAGTAATAGAAAGAACAAATTGGAAAGCACATTGACAAAAATATTGGTCAAGCGCACAATGGCAAAACGCATAGGGCGTGAATCAGCCCTTAACTTAGCATAAGGAATCTCCGAAATAGCGTCTAATGCCAAAATAGACGCGAAAACCGTGATATAAATGCCTTTACCGGGGTATTGGAGCCAAGAAGCAACCTGATCCGAAAATAAAATCATCAGTCCTGAAAAGAGTAGAGCCTCCGTCACCACACTGATCATAGCGGTTGGATAAGCTTTGATTCCGACCTCCTTTTTGTTGTAAAACCTAAAAAAGGAAGTTTCCATCCGAAAAAGGTAAATAACCATCACCATGGCAGTCCATGCATACAAATCAGAGATGATGCCGTATTCTGTTTCGGGAAAAAGCCTTGTATAAAAGGGAACTAGCAAATAATTAATCAACCTACCGAGTATGCTACTCAGTCCATAAATGGCCGTATCTCCTGCTAATTTCTTTAAAATACTCATGATTTATATCAGTCCTGAACGCAAAAGTAGCGCAATTTGTGACAGCAACCGAAGAATTATACCTATTTTGCCATCCGATTAAAACATGAACGCCCTTTTGGGGTTATCTATTAAAATCAAATCACAACTAACATGGATTTAGTAAAATTCCCGAGAGGAGGCCAATACGCAGATTTGGCCAAAGATATTCGAAAAGGTGTAAATGCTTACTTTAAAGAAAATAACATTTCTAAGTATGCGAATACAAACATGAAAATAAAAACAATTTTCATGTTGTCCTTATATATTACCCCTTACACATTGATGTTAATGGGTGTTTTTAGCGGCACTTGGGGCGTAATAGGTGCCTATGTCATCATGGCATTAGGCATGTCTGGAGTGGGGCTTTCTGTTATGCATGATGCGAATCATAGCTCTTATTCTAAAAAGAAATGGGTCAATACACTTCTAGCGAATTCCATCAATATGGCGGGCGGTAGTGCCATCAACTGGCGACTCCAACATAATGTACTCCACCATTCTTTTACCAATGTAGAAGGACTGGATCAAGATATCAATATCGGTAAATTAATGCGATTTTCACCACATACCAAGCGCCTAAAAGCGCATAATTATCAGCATCTGTATGCTTGGTTTTTTTATAGCCTAATGACTATCTATTGGGTAGTGGGCAAGGATTTTAAGGACTTGGGACTTTATAGAAGAATGGGTATTTTGAAACAAGAAACAACGTACCCTAAGGCGATTGCTCGAATCTTAGTGACAAAAGTTTTATATTTATTTTTTATTCTGGGATTGCCAATCATGCTGTTATCTATTTCCCCTTGGATTATTTTTGCGGGTTTTATGACTAAGCATTTGATTAGTGGATTGATTTTAAGCTTAGTCTTTCAACCCGCCCATGTGATTGAAGAAACAGCGTTTCCAGAGCCAGATGAAACAAACATGATGGAGGATATTATCATCGTTCACCAACTGAAGACAACCAGTAACTTCGGTACAAAGTCTAAAGTTTTGACTTGGTTAATTGGTGGATTGAATCATCAAGTAGAACACCACTTGTTCCCAAATATTTGTCACATCCATTACCCAGAAATCTCAAAAATAATAAAGAGAATGGCCAAAAAATATGGTATTCCTTATCTTGAACAACCGACTTTTGCAGCGGCTATTGCGGATCATACGCGTATGCTAAAAAAATTGGGCCGCCAAGATTATGTTCCCTCCATCTAATTTTAAGTAAAAAAGAAAAGCCATAGTTTGAAAAACTATGGCTTTTTTTTGTGTATAACTGAGAATATTTGTCCTATATTTTTCCATCCCATTCTTGATAAAACTCCTCTAAGAATTTTTCCATGAATTGATGTCGATGAACCGCCATCTTTTTGCCAGTTTGGGTATTCATTCTATCTTTGAGTAAAAGCAATTTTTCATAGAAGTGATTTAATGTAGGGGCATTACCTTTTTTGTATTCGGCTTTGGTCATGTTTAGATTTGGTGGGATATCAGGATTGTAAATCTCATTATTTTTAAAACCTCCATAGTTAAAAGTACGAGCAATACCGATGGCGCCTATAGCATCCAATCTGTCCGCATCTTGGATAACCTCTAATTCGGGTGAGTGGAACTGTTGAATCTCCTTACCACCCTTAAAGGAAATATTACGAATAATATGAACAACATGATCAATAACCGTTTTCTGAATAGGTAACTCGGTTAGAAAAACCCTTGCCTTTTGAGGTCCAATTTCTTCGTCACCTCCATGAAATTTTGAATCGGCAATATCGTGAAGCAAAGCACCCAATTCCACAATAAAAAGATTGACATTTTCGGAAAGAGCGATATGCTTAGCAAGTTTCCAAACTCTTTGGATATGCCACCAATCGTGACCGCCTTCAGCATCGGCTAAGCTTTCCTTGACAAAAGTTATCGTTTGTTGGATGATTTCGGCTTGATTCATTTGGTAAATGTAGTAATTTATGTACATAACCCAACCTTTTTTTGAGTTCATCCTGTCAATATAATCGAAAGCATTCTTCTACCGTCCTAATTTGAGCGGTAGAAGGGAAAGCTGTTTTAGTCACTCAAATAAGAATTATGAAAAGTTTAAAATTTTTACTTCTAGGCCTGCTTGGATTGTTGGTCTTATTGACATCCTCCTGTACCAAGGACAAATGCACGACTTTAATCACGTATAAGAAGTACTCACCAATATATAAAACGATAGCCGAAATGGAGTCAGCGGCCGAAGTTTTGGCTCCTAAAGAAATGGAGGAAACAGGTAAAATACTAGTTTATGGGGATTATTTAATCATAAATGAAGTTAGAAAAGGAGTACACATCATAGATAATTCAAATCCAGCTAATCCAAATCCTGTCGCTTTTATTGCACTTGAAGGAAATATAGATATAGCTGCTAAAGGAAACCTACTGTTTTTGGATAGTTACTTTTCTTTGTTTACGTTTGATTTGTCCGATCCAACTAATCCTAAATATTTGAATAAATCAAATGATGTTTTTCCGATAAGCAAATATCGATTCGATAATGTTAATCAAGCATATATTGTTGGTCAACTGGAAGAGGAAGTCACAGAAGAAGTGGAATGTTCCTCTAGTAAAGGAAGAGGGGGGTGGCTTATGTCTGCTGATTTTGACAATGTAAGAGGCGGTGGTTCATCGGGGCCCATTGTTGCGGGTTCTATGGCAAGTATGGTGATTGTTAATGGAAATTTGTACATCATTAATGGAAGGGATGTTTTAATTTTCTCAACAGAAGATATTCCCGCCAATTTGGGTTCTTTTACGGTTGCTTTTGGAATTGAAACATTGTTTCCACATGAAGATAAATTATTTATAGGTGGGCAAAATGGCATGTATATTTTTGATAACTCAGATCCAATGAATCCTGTGCGCTTATCATCATTCAGGCACATGACTTCGTGTGATCCCGTTTTTGTAAAAGGTGATGTCGCTTATGTCACATTGCGTGATGGTACGCCCTGCAATGGTGCAACGAATCAATTAGATGTAATAGACATTAGTGATATCCTAAATCCAGTCCTTCTGAAAACCTACCCAATGTATAATCCGCATGGATTATCAGTGGATGAAGAACAATTGTATTTATGTGATGGCTCAGAAGGTTTGAAAGTTTTTGGAATAGATAATTTGCTCAAAATAACAGATAACAAAAAGAATGAGTTTGGTGGCATGACTGCCTACGATGTGATTCGAATGCCCAATAAGGAATTATTAATTGTTATTGCCAAAGAAGGTTTGTATCAGTTTGAGTTGGGTGGTGATATGCATTTGATTAGTAAACTATCCACTAAATCATAGACCATGAGGAATTCAATAATATTGATTTTAGTATTCTTTGTTCCTTTTTTTGCGCAAGCTCAAGACGTGATATATACAAAAACGGGTAGTGTGTTCCGCGGAGAGATTATCAAGTATGAAGAAGAGGGAAGAGTTGAGTTGCAAATTGCCACTGGGGATACCATAAAATTAGCTAGAAAACGAATAAGAAAGATTATTCAAAAAGGTGCAGAAAAACCACTTAAATACAAGGGTTGGTTTTATCATCTACAACCAGGACTGAATGGAGGAGGCAGGAAAAATGAGAGCTTGACGCTAGGGGTCAATTTTCAGAATACCATTGGCTATCAGTATAATCGGTGGATCGGCCTGGGTTTGAATGTCGGAGTTGATAAGTATTTCGGGGGACGTGACTTGACGTTTATTCCAATTGCATTGAATGCACGTGGGTACTTTTTGAATCGAAGTAGGACTCCTTATTATTCTGTTGACTTTGGATACGGGTATGCAATATTAGGAGATGAACAAATTTTCAATAGAGCTCAAGGGGGTATGATGTTCCATCCAGCAATTGGAATTAGATTTGGTGGACACAATGGGGCTTTTACACTTGATTTTGGGGTGAAAGTGCAGGATGTGACTCTTCACTATGATTCTAGTCAGATACCCGATAGATGGTGGGGTCAACCCTGGTTGAAGAAAGTGGAAAAAACAAGATATATGCGCTCTGTTGTGCGGTTTGGTTGGCTTTTTTAGTAACTTGCCTATAAACGATTGTGAATATAGATGCCTAATCACCAATATACGGAAAAAGAAATAATTGAAGGTTGCTTACGCAATGATCGATTATTCCAGGAGCTGCTGTACAAACGGTATGCTCCTCCCTTGTTGCGTCTTTGTTTACGCAAATTAAAAGACAGAGATACGGCTATGATCGTGGTCAATAATGGATTTTTGAAAGTGTATAAGAATCTAAAATCTTATTCCTTTACGGGCTCTTTTGAAGGATGGATGCACCGAATTGTCTATCGTAGTATAGCGGATTATTATCGTTCTGAATCGACTCAGATAAGGAGCAATACGGTTTTTTTGGAGTTTGAAAGAATGGCGGATGAGCACTTATTAGAGGAGCTATATTTAGAGGATCTACTAGGATTGGCAAAACAGCTACCTCCAGCAACTTACAAGGTTTTTTTACTCTACTTAGTGGAAGGATTTAAGCACAAGGAAATTGCTGAAAAATTAAATATTTCAATTAATACTTCTAAATGGCATTTGGCGGAAGCAAAAAAAATAATGCAAACAATAATCAAATCAAATTCAAGTGATTATGCAAAAGGGTAACAATAAAATCGAATCGTTTTTTGATGATAGCTGGGAACACATGCACGGCTTATTGGAGGATCACTTTCCACTGGAGGAAAAGCGGAAAAAACGAATAGGTATATGGTGGTGGCTAGGTTCAGCAGTGTCAGTATTTATGCTCGGGTGGTTGGTCTGGCCTACAAATAGTATTTCTAATCCAATTATAGAACGGTCAATTGTTGGGCAAACCACTAAGATGCCTGCTGTTGAGTCGAGCCAAGAAAGAAGTAGTTCTAAGCAGGCAGTAGAATCCAATGATAGTATTGATAAAGAAATTATTACCCTTCATAATTCTAATGCGGAAGTAGTATTGCACTCTAATGATACAAGGGAGTCCCTTAGAAATAATAGTATTCAAGGAATAGAAGATAGTAAATCTAAAAGACCTTTTACAGAAATTTTAATTGAACCAAATGTTAAGGCTGTCTATCACAACCCAATTAATAAACACCAAGATGATTTAGTTCTTGTGTCAAATGATGGGCCTAATAAATCGGAAAAGGAGGTTGTTGAAAAGATTCAACCCTTGAAAAGTATTCAAGTTATTCGAAGCTTTGTTAAAATGGATCATGAAGAGGGTAATCAGCTTAAAGTTGAATATACAAAACCTACCAAAAGACGGTTTTATGCTGATATCTATACGGGAGTGACGCATTCTTTTAATCAGTATAATATGTTTTGTGGAGGGTTGTTGGGAGGTGTTCATATTACTTCAAGGTTGGGTCTTGAAACTGGACTTGGTTACCAAATAACTCAACTGAATGAGGAATCGCTTATTTCTCAATGGGATGGAGCTTTTTCGAGATTAGCTTCAGTGGGTCCTCAAGTATCAGCGCCTATTTCTTTTCGATTACACAATTTAATCATCCCGCTGAATGTACAATATCAGTTGAGCCCTAAACTGGGTCTTTTTGCAGGTGGAGTGTATGCCTATCAATTTAGGACTCAGTTTTTTTCTAGCGATGGCGCACAAGAAAATTACTCAACGAAGAAGAATGACGACAAAAGTAACCCAAGTTACCTTTCATTGCAATCTGGTGCATCCTATAACATTGGTCGTATTCAATTTGACTTAGGGTATAGGAATAGGGCTTTCCCTTCTACTGATCATCAAGTTTTTGGGCGTATTCGGTATCGGATTTTACGATGATACAGTAAGATTTTTTATACGGGAGAGGTCGGTAGTAAAGATCGAAGGCATTCTCCTCCTAATTTGAGTTGTAGAAGAAAGCTTCATAAGGTGCTTGTTTCATTCCCAAAAACGCCAATTAATTTTTTTCCCATTCTTATTTCGTTCCTTCTGTCGTTTTTTTCTTTTTTTAACCCGTTTCTTCTTGCGTTTTTTGTGGTTGTCTTTCATTTGCTCAACGATGGTCTTGCGATAAAAAACATAGCGCAAAGAAATGCCAGTATGGAAGTCAAAACCCTGTTTGCCTTGTAGGTGAATAGCCGGTTTAAAATCATACGAAAGGATGAGGTTGTGGATGGTCATTTCTGCCCCGATGATGGCGCTTATTCCATAAGGATTTACAGCAGTTGACTCTCCGTCATAGTTCCAGGCCTTATGAAAGCCTCCTCCCAAATACAGATTAAACCGCCTAGACAGCAGCGGAAAATGCTGCTCTCCTAAAACGGTAAGTTGAAATTGATTTTTGCGAAAGCTATTTTCTAATATTCCTTCTACGGTGGTTCGCTTTGCTATTTTTTGCTGAAAAGTAAACCCAATTCCTGTACCCACACGAATCCCACCGGCACTAATGTAAGATTGTCCAAAACTCTGGGAATAGCTAGCGGTTAGCAATAAGAATACAAAAAAATATTTGTGCATGAAATTTCTATTTAAAGGAAATAATTTGACGGTTTTTTTATAAGTCAAATTCAATCGTGTCTCCAGGTTTCAATTTGTCCTTACTCTTCTTGGTTGTTATTTTTGAGGCCGTTAAATCCGTTTTCTTTTTTGGCTTTGTTTTAACTTCTTTAGCCGTGTTAAATAAATCAGCTTGCACCGGTTCTTCCACTTTGCTCACCTTAATGAGTTTTCTATCGCTCACTTTATTTCCCTTCGCTTTCCAGCCTTTAATATCAACGAAATCTGATAAGTTAATCGTGCTTTCCAATGATTTATTATTTGCACGCACTTTATAGGTAACTAGGACGTCTTCCTCAATAGTGCCAAAAAGCAATTTTGATTTTGGATGTTCCGAGATAAAATTATCAGTTTGATTAATGCC
>CAYRVZ010000048.1:0-13783 GCA_964427815.1 uncultured Saprospiraceae bacterium
ATGGACGGTTAACCGATAATAAGGGACGTGTGGCGAATTCTGGGAACACGATCATTATTATGACTTCTAACTTAGGCGCCTCTAATATTCTAGAAAACTTTGAAGATATCGAAGCCCTGGGTGCGGATCACTTAGAAGATATTATCAAAACAACAGAGGAAGAAGTCTTTGAGCAATTGAAGGCTAAGATGCCTCCAGAATTTTTGAATCGTATCGATGAAAAGATCATGTTTAGGCCTTTGTCGAAAGATGAAATAAGACAGATCATGCACTTGATGTTGAAGACAACCCTGAAAATGCTGGGCAAAAAAGAGCTCCAAATGTCCATGTCCAAGCGTGCAGAATTTTTACTTGTAGAAAAAGGATATGATCCACAATTTGGCGCAAGACCGATGAAGCGTGCCATCCAAAAGCATCTGATTAATCCTTTAGCGACCCACTTAATAGCGGGGGAGTTCAAAGCGGGCGACCACATTTGGGTAGAAGAAGAGAAAGGTGTTTTAGCATTTTCGCATAAGCGCAAAGAAAAGACGGCCAAAAAGATCGTGAAGCCTAAAAAGTAATCATTCGGCTAGCCAACCACCAAAAACCATTAAAACCGCATCTTATTCCTAAAGGAAAGGATGATTTAATTAAATTTGCAAATCATTGATTACCAACAGAATACAAATAATTTCAATATGAAAATATTTCTCAAAGGGCGTTTTTTTATTTTAGCGAGTGTCTTTCTAGCTTTCAGTCTTTTTTCTTGTCAAGATGGAGATATGAGCCAAGGACGTCGTGACGTGATTGGGGATGTAGGTGATGTGGTGTTTGTGGTAGAATCGCGCCTATGGAATACCGCCCTAAAAGACACGGTAGATTACTATTTCCAATCGCCCTTTTTATTGCTCCCACAACCCGAGCCTGTTTTTGATGTAAAGCATTTTACGATGAATCAAATCCTTTCTCGCCCCATTAGAAAGAAATTCAGAACGATGGTCTTACTGGCTAATATGAGTGAACTCGACACAAAGGAAGCTAAGATGGCCATCAAGGACTTGGGTCGAGAGCGAGTCGATGAGTTATTAACCAACCCAGAAATGGGCTTTGCTACGGGCAAAAGTAAATGGGCTGATGAGCAATTAATCGTGTATGTACTGGCCAATTCACAGGAAGATCTCGAACGTTCCATCATAAGAAATTTTCCAAAAATTGCTGCCAAAATCCGACAACATGATCAACCCAGAAGGCACGAAAGGGCTTTTCACAATGGGCATAATAAGCCTGCTGAAAAAATGTTGAAGGATACTTTTGGTATAGAGATGGAGATTCCTTCTGACTATATTACGAGTGCTGTGCGAAACGAAAATTTGATTTGGATGCGTAAAGAAACACCAAAGCTTAGTTCCAGTATTCTAGTGGGTAAAATACCGTATCGGCGCGAAAGTCAATTAAATGCGGACTCCCTACAAGTCTATCTGAATGCCTTTGGGCGAAAATATATTGCTTCCTCCGCGGACAGTAGCTACTTTGTCATCAATGACCATGACTTACCCTTAATCAAAAGTAAAGTCAATCTCAACGGACATTATGCGGTTGAGAACAGAGGGATTTGGGAGCTAGAACGTGACTTCATGGGTGGGCCCTTTATTTCCTACCTACTTCAAAATCCTAATAAAGCGGATCAGCTACTGTTAGTGGCAGGCTTTGTTTATGCCCCACAAAAAAAGAAGAAAGTATTCATGGAGCATTTGGAGGAAATCATACGAACGGTGAAGTAAAGATAAGTGACGAAGGGCATGAGCGGCATGGGGGAAACCGCTAAGACGCGAAGGCATGAGCGGCATGGGGAAACCGCTAAGACGCGAAGGCGCGAAGGCATGGGGGGAAACCGCGAAGGCGCGAAGGCATGAGTGGCATGGGGGGACCGCGAAGGGTCCTTTTTTTCGAGCAGGTATAAGAGCAGAAGGCACCTTTCTTTGTCCGAAAGGAACGACTAAGTCGAATTATATTAGTTTTATATTGGCAATGTTGTTTTTTGTTTAAAAAACCCCTAACTTAATCCTGCGGAAAAGACTCAGCGGATATTGGATTACCATTAAATTTTCTAGCGATGAAGTGGAAACGCTTAAATGGACAAGCCATTGAAAAGGATATTGTGATAGCAGTAGAAGAGGTACTTATTCAAGAAAAAGCCTTGGGTAATCATCTTAAAGTGTATATCGGCACCGATTCTCAAGTCTATGGAAGTGTCGCTAATTTTGCGACCGTCATAGTATTCTTACGAGAAAAGAAAGGGGGCTTTATGTATGTCTCTAAAGATAAAGTTACCCGTATCATGTCTTTGAAAGAACGAATGATAAAAGAAGTCGCCCGCTCTGTTGAAGTCGCCTACTCCCTTTGCGATGTCTTAGATAAGCACCACGTCGGATTGGAAGTACATGCGGATATCAATACAGATCCAAACTTTGAATCGAATGTTGCTTTGAGTGAGGCGATGGGGTATATCATGTCCATGGGCTTTGAGTTCAAAGCCAAGCCAGACGCTTTTGCTAGCTCTTCATGCGCCGACAAAATGGTGTAGAATCGACTATACAGACGCGGAAGTAAAGAAAAGGTCCTTATGCCTATCCTTCGTGTCTCTGCGTCATCTTTATACCTATCCAATGAAAATCCTAAAAATCCGTGCCCCTCATGCTCTACAAGGATTTATAATCCACGATTTTCAATCCATATCCCTCTAAGGCTACTAAATTTTTTTGATCCTTTGAAATTAAAATTATATTTTTAATATTAAGATGACGTAGGATTTGAGCACCCACCCCAAAATCTTTTTTGTCTATGGATGGATTTACATCCTTACCACCATTCTCCATTCGTTCCAACCAATTTTCGATAGACGAACCTTTATCTTCATGTCGCATATACAAAAGCAGCCCCTTTCCCGCTTCGGCAATGGTTTCCATTGCTTGATAAAAACTTTTGTGACGCCGATCAAATAAAGAGGTCAACAATACATCTGGTCGAGGAGCTGAATGCACTCTGACCAGTACAGATTCCTTCAAAGTCCAATCACCAAACTTAATGGCAAAGTGTATGTCTTCAGTGGTTAATTGCTTAAAAGAAGTAATTTCCAAAGGACCAAAAGGACTGTTGACCTGCCAAGACTTGATCGGCTCTATCAAGCTTTCGTGACTCAATCTATAAGCAACTAAATCTTTAATAGAAATGAGTTTCAAGTCAAATTCCTGTGCAATCTTTTTTAGTTCGGGCAAACGTGCCATGGAACCATCTTCATTCAATATCTCAATAAGCACACCGACTGGTTTCAATCCCGCCAACTTAGCCAAATCTACTGCCGCCTCGGTATGTCCAGGTCTGCGCAATACCCCTCCAGCTTTTGCCCGTAAGGGAAAAATATGACCAGGTCGCCCAAAATCCTTAGCCTTAAATTTATCATCTGTCAGAGCCTTGATGCAAGTTGCTCTATCATAGGCTGAAATACCCGTTGTACAACCTTCCCCTATTAAATCGATAGAAACGGTGAATGCCGTTTCATGCAAAGCGGTGTTCGTGTTGACCATCAGGGGCAATTCTAATGCATCAGCTTTGGACTCTTCTATCGGCGTACAAATCAATCCACGCCCGTGTTTTGCCATGAAATTTACGGTCTCAGGGGTAATTAATTCAGCAGCTGCAATAAAATCACCTTCATTTTCCCGATCCTCATCATCCACCACAATCACCAATTTACCCGCTTTAATATCCGCTACCGCTTCTTCAATGGTATTTAATTGGTGGTCATTTTGAGTCATTTTGGTATCTATATTTTGGAACATTTCTCAACTTTAGAGGATGAATCGAACGATAAAGAGTAAAAACATTTATAGCTCAAAAAAGTTCTATTAGTAAATAATAGGTAGAACCTAACCGCCCAAACCTTTTTTTTGTATTTTTGCGCCTTCTTTTAACTTCTCCAAAACAATATTGCTATGAGTACTAGATTTTCTGCTATCGACACTCTCTTGAATCGTTCATCGCTGGATTTAGACTTTCAAGATAAGCCTTCTCCCCAAACCTCTAGTATTTTTGGAGAGAATGTCTTTAATGAAAAGAACATGAAAAAATACCTAAGCAAACCTGCTTTTACGAAAGTAAGGAAAGCGATTGCCTCAGGGAAAAAATTAGATTTACAAACAGCTGACCTCGTTGCGACAGGCATGCGAAAATGGGCAATGGACAAGGGAGCGACCCATTTTGCACATTGGTTTCAGCCATTGACTGGACGTACCGCAGAAAAACATGATTCTTTTTTTGACTTAGCACCTGGATCTGGAAAAGTGGTAGAAACTTTTTCTGCAAAGGACTTGACCCAACAAGAGCCAGACGGTTCGTCTTTTCCAGGAGGTGGGCTTAGAACCACTTTTGAAGCACGTGGCTATACCGCTTGGGATCCTTCTTCCCCCGCTTTCATCTATGAGGTCGGCGCAGGACGGACACTATGCGTTCCCACGATCTTTGTCACCTATACAGGAGAGTCCTTGGACTATAAGTTGCCTCTTTTAAAGTCACAAAGTTTTCTAGAACAAGCCGCGTTGCCCATTGCCAAATTATTTGATAAAAAAGCGAAAAAAATCACCACTACATTAGGTTGGGAGCAAGAATTTTTTGTCATTGACGAAGGACTTTATTATGCACGTCCCGACTTAGTGGCGACTGGACGCACCTTGATAGGTAAAGCGTCCTCCAAAGGACAGATGTTAGACGATCATTATTTTGGGTCAATCCCTAGTCGGGTATTTACCTATATGCGTGAATTGGAAACGGAGTGCTATAAATTAGGTATTCCCGTTCGGACTCGGCACAATGAAGTAGCACCTGGCCAATTTGAATTTGCCCCAGTTTTTGAAGAAGTAAATTTGGCCGTTGATCACAATCAATTGTTGATGGACTTGATGGAACGTATTGCCGAACGTCACAAACTACGGGTTTTGTTGCACGAAAAACCATTCAAAGACATCAATGGTTCTGGTAAGCACAACAACTGGTCAATGGCAACAGACACTGGAAAAAATTTACTTTCCCCTGGCAAAGACCCGATTAAGAATCTTCAATTTTTAACCTTTTTCGTAAACACGATTAAAGCGGTACATGACCATGCAGATTTGTTACGTGCGACCGTTGCATCTGCCTCTAACGATCATCGTTTGGGTGCACAAGAAGCGCCTCCTGCTATTATTTCTGTTTTTGTCGGAAGTCATTTAACGAGTGTTTTGGAAAGTATTATGGCTGGCAAACCGACGAGTCCCGATGCATTGAAAGACATCGAATTAATGGAGCAATTAGCCAATTTGAATTTGGATAATACGGATAGAAATAGAACCTCTCCTTTTGCCTTTACAGGAAATAAATTTGAAATTCGGATGGTCGGTTCTTCGATGAATTGTGCTTCTCCTATGCTTGCGCTCAATACGATGGTGGGTCACCAATTAAATCAATTTTATACGGATCTACAAAAGCTTTTGTCGAAAGGCAAAAAACAAGATGAAGCCATTCTGATCGTACTTGCCAAATACTTAAAAGCTTCTAAAGACATTTTATTTGAGGGAAATAATTATAGTGCCGCTTGGGAGCGAGAAGCAAAAAAGAGAGGGTTAAGTAATCATAAATCGACCCCTGAAGCGCTGACTGCTTACCAGACCTCTAAAGTCAAAAAGCTATTTAAAGATAGTGGTGTATTTACGCATCGAGAGCTAAAGGCGCATTACAATACCATGCTGGAAAACTATATTTCCAGCATGACCATCGAGGCGACTAAGTTCACTCACCTTTGCCACGAATATGTAATGCCTGCAGGATTTAATCAATTAAACATCCTTGCGGAAAACGTTAATGCCCTAAAAAATGCTGGCATTAAAAGCAGTGGTTTAAAAGCACAAAAAGACATACTCCAAAAACTAAATAAAGCGATTAATAAGATGCATGCCGGTCTTCAAAAATTGGAGGCTATTTCTAACCAATCCCATGCTACTGAAAAAGAACATGCAGAAATCTGTAAAAGCCAAGTAAAACCTTTGATGGCAGAAATACGAGATTATGCGGATACGGTTGAATTATATGTGGAGGACAGCCTTTGGGCATTGCCGAAGTATAGAGAATTGTTGTTTTTGAAGTAATGAGGGGACATGTGCGATGCGTTCTGAGACATGGTCCTCAAAATTTGAATGATAGAATACTAGTTATCTCGGTCCTCAAAATTCTCTAATCGTTTGGCTTCTAATCGTTTAACGATTAAATAGACCAGCACTCCAATCACACTCAAAAAGATGGCAACTTCCATAGTCAAAATTAGTTTAATAGGCCAAGGCATTAGTCTAGTTTTACGGCTGTGCCATAAGCCATTATTTCGGCAGCACCTTGCATAACCATCGCCGTAGAAAAGCGAATGTTTATAATAGCATCGGCATTGAGTTTTTCACCATCTTGAATCATCCGTTGTATTGCTTGCTCCCGGGACTGCGCTTGTAATTTTGTATATTCCGTAATCTCTCCTCCTACTATATTTTTTAATCCAGCTAAAAAATCTCGCCCAACATTACGAGCCCGTACGGTACTCCCTCTCACAATGCCCAAAATTTCTCTTATCTCTTTATTTGGAATGAAGTCAGTTGTCGTTGTAATCATTTCTTTTTTTAGTTTCAAATATACCCTAAACTTACTTAAAAAGTCACTATTTTCGATAAAAATGGTTATTGAGTGGATAAACTGCCAGGAATTCTCCACAAAATTGGAATTATAGAAAGTAGCGTGTATTACCCCTGTGTCATAAACCGGTATCATTAAGAGGAGTACGGAATCAGAAAGTTATCTTTTAATCCCTATCTTTGTTGTCTATTAAATTTAACCTATGTACAAAGGCAAAAAAGTCGTTGCAGTATTACCTGCTTATAATGCAACGAAAACCCTCGAAAAGACTTATAATGAAATCCCATTTGATATCGTAGATGATGTCATATTATGCGATGATGCCAGTCCCGACAATACCATTGAGGTTGCCAAATCCATTGGCATCAAGCACACCATCCGCCACGCCACTAACAAAGGCTATGGAGGCAATCAAAAGACACTTTATAATAAGGCATTGGAGCTCGATGCTGATATTATCATCATGTTACACCCTGACTATCAATATACACCACAGTTAATTCCAGCTATGGCAAACCTTATCGGAGAGGATTTGTATGACGTAGTATTAGGTTCTAGGATTTTGGGCAAAGGCGCATTGAAGGGGGGCATGCCCGTTTATAAATACATAGCCAATCGTTTTTTGACACTTGCGCAAAACATATTAGTAAACCACAAATTATCAGAGTATCATACAGGATATCGGGCTTTTAGTCGTGAGGTCTTAGCCTCTATTAACTACAATGACAATGATGATGATTTTGTCTTTGATAATGAGATGCTTTCGCAAATAATCTATGGGAATTTTCGAATTGGGGAGGTGAGTTGCCCGACCAAGTATTTTCCAGAGGCATCGTCTATTAATTTTCAGCGAAGTGCTAAATATGGTCTAGGCGTACTCCGGGTAAGTGTAAAACATTTTTTGCAAAGAATGGGCTTGGGCAAATTTACTCTATACCGAGGAATAAAGAAAAGAGAGGATTAGTTGTTAGGGAACACCAACGAATGTGACCGCAGGAGCATTGAATGCGACCAAAGGAAGCATTTGAACACGACCGCAGGAAGCATGCGATTAACTATTTTTTTGAGGTTGAGTCAAGGACTTACGTACAAAATATAAAAAACCTAGAAGAGAAGTATAGAGTAAGGTTGCGGACATATAGCGGTTCGATTTGTGTGAGTAAGTGATGTTATTAAGACGCAAATTACTAGAATAAAGTATATGACTTTACAATTATTTTCCAAATAATTCTTTGAGGCTATTCCATAAGGCAAATTTTAATTTTTTAGACGGATCACGTTCTAGTTCTGGGAAGCCGTCTGACCCTATTAGTTCAAATTGATTTATTTGTGCTATTTGATATTTAGGGATGAGCCGATGGATGCCCGCTTGGGGAAGTGGCACACCAAAAACAATGATTTTCTCAAATTTATCCTTTTCCGCAAGGTGAATTAAGCTAAAGGGTCTTTTGCTCGCAAGAGCCAGTACAACCACATCCTCTTCCATCTCTATCTGTACGGATAACAATATTTTTTTGAGAAGGGCTTTGTAGGTTGCTTCATCAAACTGTGTGGCCGGCAATATGACCAAGGTCTTTTGTTTACCTTGCCCAAAACGCTTACCCAATGTACTAAAATCCTGAGTAATTGGAATTATTTCTCCGTCAAAAAAGTCTAGATTTGCCATATTATCATCTTTTTTAAAAACACTTGGTTTATCCTTTTTAAGCTAAAAGCACTTGAATTTGAGTCATTTTTTACCTACCTTTGCAAGAGAGGTTAGGGATACCTGTTATACCCAAGTTCTGGCATTATATTAGGTACAAAGTTATTAGTTTTTTTTAGATAGTATTCGTTTATATACTTTTTTTGTCAGATTGTTTTTGACCCTAAACACAATCTGCTTGAAACCAAATTAAAAGGAAGAGTCTTCAATCCCTTTTGATTCTTCTGAACTGTTTAAACCAAATTGACATGATACACATAACCAAGACAACCAATCCACAATATCAAGATTTTGATTTTTCAAATATTAAGTTTGGTCAGACAATGGCTGATCATATGTTTATCGCTGATTATGAGGATGGTACGTGGAAAAACTTTAGAATTGAACCTTATGGCCCATTGACATTAGCTCCCTCTATGATGGCACTCCACTACGGACAAGCCATCTTTGAAGGCATGAAGGCAACGAAGACTTACGATGGGATACCCGTTATCTTTCGTCCAAAGTTACATGCCGAGCGGTTCAATATTTCCGCAAGGAGAATGGCCATGCCCGAATTTCCAGAAGAATTGTTTGTAGAATCCATTAAAACTTTGGTCGCATTAGACAGCAATTGGATACCCCGAGGAGACGATACTGCCCTGTATATCCGCCCATTTATGATTGCTGTGGATACCCAATTAGGGGTCAGAGCCTCCAATAACTATAAAATGATGATTATCTGTGCTCCAGCAGGTAAATATTATTCTAAAGCCATCAGGTTACTCGCAGAAACCACCTATACACGTGCAGCATTGGGTGGAATCGGATTTGTAAAAGCAGCTGGCAACTATGCAGCCTCTTTATCCCCAACACTAGAAGCCAAAAAGAAAGGATACGATCAAGTGCTTTGGCTTGATGCCAAAGAGCATAAATATGTTCAAGAGGTCGGCACGATGAATATCTTTTTTGTAATCGATGGTGTGGTCATCACTCCGTCCGTTGAATCTAAAACCATCTTGAGGGGCGTGACTAGAGATAGTATCATTACCATCTTAAAGGACAAAGGTTATCAGGTGGAAGAAAGAAGAATTGCCATAGATGAAATCCGAGAAGCTAGTGATGCGGGCACTTTACAAGAGATTTTTGGTAGTGGCACGGCAGCTGTCGTATCCAAGGTCCAAGACTTGAGTTATAAGGACGACATATATCATTTGGACGGGACATTTAAAGTAGCCACCCTCGTGAAAAAAGAAATCAATATGATTCGTCAAGGGCAAGTAGGTGATAAATTCAATTGGCTTTATCCTGCTGTCATGGATAATAGCATTGTTAGTTAAATCATATAGGTGTTGGGGTGTTGCATTGCAACACCCCAACACCTATTTTACTCCAAAAAGGGTTATCTTCGTAAAAAAAATGCTAAAAAAGAATCTATTTATCCTGCTAGCTGTGAGCTTTTCTCTTTCTGTGCAAGCGCAACTTAAATTCAAGGAGACCATTAATTTAGCGGAAACACCTGTTAAGAGTCAAGACCAAACGGGTACTTGCTGGTCTTATTCCACTGCCTCTTATATGGAGTCTGAAGTCATTCGGAAACATCAAGAACCAATTGACCTTTCGGAAATGTTTATCGTCAGATATCTCTATCAAACAAAAGCTGAAAATTATATTTTGCGCCAAGGCAAAACTAATTTCTCACAAGGCGCATTGGCTCATGATTTTATGCGTGCCATGGGCAAACATGGCGTAGTACCACAATCGGTCTATGAGGGTCGGCCCAAAGGAGAAGGACACTACAATCATTCTGAATTAGTTGCGGTCTTAAAAGGGTACTTGGATGGGGTTTTGGCTGGCAAGAAACCGTCTAAGTATTGGAAAGAGGGATTCAATGCTATCTTGGATGTATATTTGGGTCAAGCACCGGAAAATTTTAATTTGAATGGTCAATCTTTTACGCCTCAGTCTTATGCAAATCATTTGGGACTATCAGTCAAAGACTATATTGAATTGACCTCATTTGCTCATCATCCGTTTGATAGTTATTTTGTTTTGGAAGTACCCGATAACTTTTCCAATGGCTTATATTATAATATTCGTTTAAAGCAATTGAAAGCGCAAACGGACTATGCTTTGGAAAAAGGCTATACGGTTTCATGGGATGGAGATGTCAGCGAAAAAGGTTTTGGGCGTAAAGAAGGGGTCTGCTTACTACCCGTTGATCCTGAAGATAAAAACCTATTTAAAAAGCATGTACAAGAAATTCAAGTGACTCAGGAGACTCGCCAAGAAAGTTTTGAGAACTTGACGACTACGGATGATCACTTAATGCATATCGTCGGAAAGGCTATAGATCAATCGGGAGGCTCTTATTATATTATTAAAAATTCTTGGGGCGTTCGAGGAGATTTTGAGGGCTACCTTTATATGTCCGAGGCCTATTTCTTAATGAAGACAATTGCCATCATGTTGCCCCAAGAGGCATTGATGAAAGATGTAAAACCTACAGTGTTTTTACCTGTTTCTATGGAATAACAGTGCTTCCTGCGGGCGCGTTCAAACAATCTGAAACCAATTTTATTCAAATTTGGGGGTGGACTGTGATGACAAGAGGTATTCTGTTTGCCATACTAATTCCTTTTAAGGGTTCATAACAAAAAATAAGTTTGGCTCCGGTGTTCATTTTTTGTTTGCCCAAAAAAAGGCACTTTGTCCAAAGGCGTTTTTGGGCTGTGGTAAAAGTGCTGGTTTGCTTTTTTCCGCTAACTGCTGATGTTATCCTTGACTTTATCCTTCAAGACCCAAAACCGAATAATATTTCTAAAGTGCCTCCAGGGTTTCACCACTTCTTTACGAATTTTATGCTACGCGGTTGGACAAAGATTTCAATTTTTCCTGAGGAAAAAATTGATGGATGGGTGGACAAATAAACGGAAGACAGCGACAAAGCCAACAATCAATAACGGTTAACTAATGATCATTTAATTTACGTGCGGGTAAATCACGCAAAGCGTAATTATAAACAACCGTCAACAAAAACACAAAAAAAGCAGCCGCTACGCCTATCGCTACATTATAATGCTCTTCCGCAGAAAGAGAAATCCGGATTAAAATAGTCGCTAACACAAAGGCGGAATATCGAAAAATCTTGTAATAATTCAACGTGTACCGCAAAGCAATCAATACGATCAAGATATCACTAAAAATCAACACAGTATAAAACAAGTGAAAAGAATGATTGTAATGTCCATCTACTATTAATGCATAAATATCTACGATACCAATCAAAAGAAAAGAACCTAAAAGCATGAGCGCTAATAACCTTTTCATGCTTACAAACTTGGTTTGATCTTTTTCAATATCTGTTAATTTAATGTGTTTTTGTGCCTTATACACATAACCCATAATGGCAAAAATCGACAATGCTCCCCCTGCATAAATTAACATCCCTATTACTTCGTCCTTGATATCTACCCATAAAAAATCATTGGCAATATGGCTAAATTCCTTAAAGCCATTGCGTAAGAAAATAAGAGATAATAATTCAAATTGCTTACCAACCGACTTCGCAACTGATTTAGGTAAAACAATAATCAAACTAAATAACTCCGCAATCAACAATAAAGTGAAAGCGACTTCTATCGCAAAAAAAGGATTGGAAAACTGAGCATCGAATTGCCCCAAATGACCCCAATCCATTATTGTAAAGACGCTAAGCAAAATACATACTAAAAACACTATGACCAAAACTGTGCTTATCATCTTGTGGGTCAAGCTGTTCTTCCAAAAAGACGTTAATCGGAAGAAAAGGCTATCTGTTAGTTGTAAAATATTATTTAGCATCTTTATTTTTTAAAAAATAGCAATTGAAATCGCCAAATAAACCGTGGACAAAAGCAAAAACAAAAAGAAATTACCCATAAGATATACCTAACACCGAGCGAAGTCGGAGCTTTGGCCATTCATTTTTTTGTCCACACGAGGGGCAAAATGTGCCATTCCCAGGCGCTTGCCTACAGTTTGGGCAGGTAACAGGCTGTAAACCATCCGGTGCGTCATCGATACTCATAGAGTAAAGGTACTAATTCTTATTTAATTTATCTCCTCGTGCTACTTCTCAGCTGCTTTCGCTAAAATAAATTCACCTTCCGCTGGCTAGCGCTTTTCGTACTAGAAAAAACTGGCGATACCAAAAAAAAGCCCTTTCGATTGCATCGAAAGGGCTTTTGAAAAACTATATAACATTAATCAAATGATTGATTCGTTGCAGTAGAAGCATTGACTAAGTCTTGATATTCTTTAGGCGTCAACCCATCTAAGATAAAATCAATGGGATTGATTGGGCGGTTGTTATACCTCACTTCATAGTGCAGGTGTTCCCCAGTAGAAGTGCCCGTATTACCCACTTTTCCAATGATTTGTCCTTTGATTACTTTCTGACCTACTTTCACAGCTATAACGCTCATGTGTCCATACAAGGTTTGGTATCCATGTCCATGGTCGATGACGACATGTTTTCCATAGCCCCGACGGCTATTGATGACTTTCTTGATGGTACCAGTACCCGTCGCTTGGATAGGCGTACCCGTTTTGGCTGGAAAATCAATTCCTGCGTGCATTCTCATTACTTTATGAATGGGATGCCTTCTACGTCCAAACCCCGATAGATTTCGGATCTTACGTTTTATCTTATCTTCCCGAACGGGTTTAATTGAAGGTATAGAGGCGAGCATCTCCTCTCTATCTAGCGCTAATTTTTGTATAGTATCCAGCATTTTAGATTCCAAAGTGATTTGACGGGCTAGTTTGCGCATTTTTGCCCCATTCTCTTTGATTACTTGGCTAGAATTAAAATAATTAGTCTCATCTTTATAGTGGTCAGCACCACCGATACCACCATTCCAGACATTTTCGTCCATCGGATCTACTCCAAATACAACACGGTGAATGCTTTCATCCCTGTCATGGATATTACTCAAAGCTTTATCCATTAAGTCTAGCTTCTCTGTCATTTGTCCGTATTTGAACTCCATACGATGCAATTCAGTTTCCATTGCCTTTTGGGCTGGAGTCGGAAAAAATCTAAAAATGACACTAGAAAAAATTATTGACGTTACGACCACAGCAGAAAACAGACCAAAAAGACGAAATAGCTTCGTTTTTAGTGGTTTTTCAAGTTTCTCGTACTGCAGTGTTTTTTCGTTGTAAAAGTATTTTACTTTTCCCATTTTGGTGGATTAGTGAAAAAAAGCTTCCTGTTGGAAATGATAGTTTCGTAGTACTCCTCCAACAGCTCTCCCTGAAGCAAGGGCAAAGGTAACATCCTATTACATCAATCCAAAATATTTGGAGATAAAACTAACTTTTTACCTTTTTATTTTAGATAAGATATTATAGAAAGTCAAATTATGT
>CAYRVZ010000049.1:0-11914 GCA_964427815.1 uncultured Saprospiraceae bacterium
TCCTTATCTTTCGGGATGCGATCAATGATATGCACCGCATTAGTAGAAGTACAACATATATCCGTCAAAGTTTTCATCTCTGCAGTCGTGTTTACATAACTCACCACCACATGATCGGGATACTTCTCTTTAAACAATCTAAACAAAGGCGCTGGACAAGAATCTGCTAAAGAACACCCAGCCTTCAGATCCGGCAAAAGAACTTTTTTGCTTGGAGATAACATCTTAGCCGTTTCTGCCATAAAATGAACCCCGGCAAATACAATAATGTCTGCGTCTGTCTCCGCCGCCATTTGCGAAAGCCCTAAACTATCTCCCACATAATCTGCAATATCTTGGATCTCTCCATCCTGATAATAGTGCGCTAAGATGATGGCATTTTTCTCCTTCTTTAGCTTCTTTATTTCTTCAAATAAATCTATGGTAGGATCTACATTTACCTCCAAAAAACCAACGTTTTTTAATTCTTTTTTGGCGAATTCAATCGATTCTTGCATGCTGAATAATTTTATGTGGAGCCTTGCGGCAAATAGGCTTGGGATTGCAAAGATAACAGCATGATAATTCTATTGCTCGTACAAATGTGATTTTAGTTCTTTTAAATAGTCCGAAATTACAGCCCCAACAGAACCTCCACTGGATCTTTCGCCCCAAATAACATCTTCTCTGGGTTTTCTAACATCTGCTTGACCTTCACCAAGAAACTAACAGACTCCTTTCCATCAATGATTCGGTGATCATAAGATAATGCCACAAACATCACTGGCCGTATTACTACTTCGCCATGCTCAGCTACAGGCCGTTCTACTATATTGTGCATACCTAAGATAGCACTCTGAGGAGGATTGATAATAGGCGTGCTGAGCATTGACCCAAAAACACCTCCATTTGTAATCGTAAAAGTCCCCCCCTGCATATCTTCTAGGGCAATTTTACCATCCCGTGCTTTTATGGCCAACCGTTTGATTTCTTTTTCAATTTCATGAAAAGCCATCACTTCTGCATTCCGAACAACAGGTACCATCAAGCCTTTTGGAGAACTCACGGCTATACCAATATCTGCATAGTCATGCAAGATGACTTCCTTTCCACTGATTTGACCATTGACTGATGGATAATGATAAAGTGCCTCCGTTACAGCCTTTGTAAAGAAAGACATAAAACCTAAATTGGTGTCATATTTCTTGCGAAATGCCTCCTTATATTTTTTGCGAATATCCATGATGGGTTTCATGTTGACCTCATTGAATGTCGTGAGCATAGCCGTCTCATTTTTGACCGAGACTAAGCGCTGCGCAATCTTACGACGCAACATCGACATCTTCTCGGCTCTTATGTCACGACTACCGCCCCATCCCTGTGCAAATGAAGCATCAAAACCTCCCGATAAAGCTTGCAACACATCTTGCTTGATAATCTTTCCATTGGCTCCTGAGCCCGTAATCGTACTCCCTTTCAAGCCATTATCTGACATTATTTTTTTGGCAACGGGCGTTGCTTTCACCGTAGAAGGGATCGATACTTTTGGCATTTCTTCCTTTTTTACAGCTACCTTTGTTTCTTGTACTACCACCTTTGGTGGTGCCACGGAAGTTGCAGAAGCAGGACGCTTAGCTTTCGTATCAATCAGACAGATTACCTGTCCTACTTGGACAGCGTCGCCGTCTTCTGCTTTCAAGGTGATGATTCCAGACTCTTCGCTAGGTAATTCTAAAGTCGCTTTATCAGAGTCAATCTCCGCAATAATCTGATCCCTTTCCACCCAATCCCCATCTTTTACAAGCCATTCCGCAATTTCCACTTCCGTAATAGACTCTCCAGGACTCGGTACTTTCATTTCAAACAATGACATAATTTTTATTTTTATTTCGCTTGCGCAAAAACGTTGTCAAATATATTTTTTTGGCGTTTTTCATACACCTCTTTTGAGCCCGCTGCTGGACTGCCTGATGCATCTCGGGAAACAACCGAAATCGTAGTCAAATCGTAATTCATAAAGAAATAACTCCACGCGCCCATATTTTTAGGTTCTTCTTGCACCCAAACATAACGAGCATCTGATGCGTATTTTTTGACTACTTGCTGGAGCGCTTGTTTTGGTAAAGGATATAATTGCTCCACACGTACGATGGCAATATTTTTACCCTTCTTCCGCTTTTCTTTCTCCTCCAATAGATCGTAATATACTTTACCTGAACAGAAAATGACCATATCTACCTCTTTCGTTTTCACAAAAGGATCATCTATAACCGGCTGAAAGCTTCCTTCAGCTAGGTCTTTCATCGACGAAACAGCTTTTGGATACCGCAATAATTTCTTGGGGGTAAACACAATCAATGGCACTCTAAATTCTCGCTTCAATTGTAACCGCAATAAATGGTAAAAATTTGCGGGCGTTGTCGGATTACATACTTGCATATTTTCTTCCGCACACAATTGTAAGAAGCGCTCCATCCGACCACTAGAATGCTCCGACCCCATCCCTTCATATCCATGTGGCAACAACATGACCAACCCATTATAGGCTCTCCACTTATCTGCTGCAGCGGATATAAATTGGTCAACCACAATTTGAGCTCCATTAAAAAAGTCGCCAAATTGAGCCTCCCATATCGTCAAACCATTGGGCACCCCAAAAGCATATCCATATTCAAAACCCAACACCCCATATTCAGAAAGCAAAGAATTAAAAATAGTAAAACGACCTTGCTCTTTATTGATATTAGCCAAAGGCATATATTCCTCTTCTGTATCTTCGGCTTTGAGTACCGCATGCCGATGAGAGAAAGTACCACGCTCGACATCTTGTCCCGATATACGGACAGGATGCCCTTCATCGAGTAAAGTGGCATAAGCCAATGTCTCTGCAGTACCCCAATCTAATCTATCACTCGTCACCATTTTCAACCTATCATTCGTTAATTTCTTTACCTTTCGGAAAAAATTAATATCCTCTGGTAAGGTAAAAATATTTTGCGCAAGCGAATGCAATTGCTTCAAAGAATAGCTTGTATCTATGCTCGAACTAAAATCATTTATTGTAGGAGCTTTAAACTCGCTCCATTCTTCGTGCATGAAATTTTTAATAATGGCTTGCTTGGAAGACTTAGATTTTTCAAACTTTTCGTTCAGCTTCTCCTCTAATCCTATTTTTAATCCTTTGGCAACTTCCCCTGTCAAAACCCCCTCCTGTATTAGTTTTTCGGTATAAATCTGAAGCAAGTCGGGATGTTTTGCAATGGCTTTATATAACTTAGGTTGTGTAAATTTAGGCTCATCTCCCTCATTGTGTCCATACTTTCGATACCCCAACAAATCAATAAATACATCCTTATGAAATTCTTGTCGATACGCAATCGCCAATTCCATCACCCTTGCCACAGCCTCTAGGTCGTCACCGTTCACGTGGAAGATCGGGCTCAAGGATACCTTACCCACATCCGTACAGTAGGTACTGGTTCGGGCATCCAAATAGTTAGTTGTAAAGCCTACTTGGTTATTGACCACGATGTGAATCGTCCCACCCGTTCTGTACCCATCTAGGCCCGCCATCTGCACAATCTCATAGACTAATCCTTGTCCCGCAATAGCGGCATCCCCATGCACAATTATAGGTAGTATTTCATTTTCGCCTGCTAAGATGTGATCCAATTTTGCACGACTTAAACCCTCTGCTATTGCTCCCACAGCCTCCAAGTGAGAAGGATTGGGACAAAGCGTTAATTTTATTTTTTTTCCTACTTTAGTCGTAATTCTTTTGGTATATCCAAGATGGTATTTTACATCACCATCAAAGTTATCATCGTCATCATAGCCCTTACCATAGAACTCATCAAAAATCTGGTCATACGGCTTTTCGAAAATATGGGCGATGGTATTCAGACGGCCTCTATGTGCCATCCCAAATACAAATTCCTTTACGCCATCTTTTAAAGCATCCGCCACTAGTTTTTCTAAAGCTGGAATCAAGGCTTCTCCACCCTCTACAGAAAAACGTTTTTGACCCACAAATTTCTTTTGCAAAAACTGTTCAAACACGACTGCCTGATTCAATAACTTATGTAATTGTAATTTTTGTTCCTTACTAAAGGTCGGATCTGCTGCTACCTCAATTCTTTTTTGAAACCATTGTACCCGTTCAGGATCTCTAATGTACATATATTCCAATCCGATGGATTGACAATACATTCTCTCCAAGTGCTTTATAATATCCGACAAGCTTGCTGGACCAATACCAATCGTACTTCCTGCTTGAAAAATCGTATCTAAATCTTTCTTTTCAAGTCCAAAATTTTCAATAGCAAGTGTCGGCGTGTATTTCCGCCTACCTCTAACCGGATTAGTCTTCGTAAACAAATGACCCCGATAGCGGTAGCCATCTATCAGTTTAATCACTTTAAATTCCTTGTTAACTACCTCGGGTATAACCCCTTGCGATTGATCACTATAATCAGCCTGATGAAAATCAAACCCCTCAAAAAACTTTTGCCAACCAAAATCCACTGACGTGGGATCTTGTTGATATTGCTTATATAAATCTTCAATTACTTGGCTATGTACAGCTCCGAGAAAGGTCAAATTGTCTTGCATGATTCGTTTTGTAAATATTTCACCTCAAAGCTAGGTAAAGCATTGGTTTTTGTACCATAAAAACGAAGTAATTCCACTAATGTTGGTTATTAGATTAGTTTATTTACTAATTCAACTAAAAAAGCCAAAAAGCACATATTACTTGTGCATTTTTATCACATCAATAGTCGCCTTGTTCATATTACTCTCAATCCTTCCATAGTGCTTTGCATAGTCCACACGTGAGCGATTGATAACGTCCATAGCTTCCTCTTTTCCATAAATAGCGGCTATCTCAACACGATTCACCGATTCTCCAGGAATCGTCTTGTAGGTCAAGAAGTAGTGCCTGATCCTATCAATAATGGCAAGAGGACACTCAGATATTGTGTTCCAATTATACGACTCATCACCCTTTAAGACTGCAATAATCTTATCATCTGCTTCTCCATCATCTATCATACGAATACCTCCAATCGGAATCGCAGGAACAATAATGTTGCCCTGGGCAATGTTTCTTTCGGTCAAGACCAAAATATCCAATGGATCATGGTCGCCAACGACCCCAGTTCGACCACTTTTTTCCATACAATACTCCGCTACTTCCTCCGCACAATACGTTTGGGGTAGGAAGCCATACAAAGCCGGTACAATATTAGAAAATTTCTGCGGTCTATCGACCATCAAAAAACCAGATTGCTTATCAATCTCATATTTTACTGTATCATGTGGGGTCATTTCAATAAAGGACATCACCACCTCTGGGGCGTTCTTTCCTATATTAATGCCATGCCATGGATGAGATTGGTATTTCTTTTCCATATTTCCCCACAAAGTATTAAATGCTTCACTCATTATAATTAGTCTTAATTTTGGTGCAAAGATATAGGGGTTAACTATTAGATGCTGATTAAAAAAGATATACGTACTACTTAAGTAAATTGTTCTGAGAAATTCTTTTAGCCGTTCTGTCCTGTCTCACCCTCTGAATCATGTCGTGAGCAGAAACTTTGCCTATATGTTTGCCTAAATTAAAAAAAAGACCGACCATTGCCAAAAGAATGAAAACCGATACCAAACGCCCATCTAAAAGGACTCTTTCTTCTGTGTTTCATGGTGCTTTTTGCGCAAGCAATTCATGCGCAGTTCTATTTTGCCGTGTTGATTTGGGTATACATCAGTATAAATTGACGTATTCTGAGCTTCTTTTGACAAACCCGCAATATGTTGAAACTTTTCAATATCAAGGTCGAGGATTTCATGAAGAACTAACAAATGGGCTTGAAAAAATTATCAAATGGCAAAAAGTAGATTTTGGGTTTAATATAGCCGTCGGTTATCGTTTCGGACAGCGAAAATGACAGAAAAAAAATGCCTTAAAAACGATTTTTGCCCAACACAATGGATTTTTAGTTTCTCTTGGCATACTATTTCGATTGAATCGTACTTTTCATCGTAAGTGATTTTCCTTTCCTATCCTTTCCTTGTACAAGTGCTATTTTTTTAGTAGATTTGCTAATCATTTTACGAAAGTAAAAACTCATGAACGAAAAAGAACTGGAAACGCGGTTTCAAGCACAAATCGATGCCGAAATCAAGATAGAACCGAGGGACTGGATGCCTGATGCTTATCGTAAAACCGTCTTGCGTCAAATGTCCCAACATGCTCATTCTGAGATAGTTGGGATGCTACCAGAGGGCAATTGGGTAACCAGAGCACCTACGCTTAAACGCAAAACAATCCTACTTGCCAAAATACAAGATGAAGCTGGACATGGACTGTACCTCTATGCCGCTGCGGAGACACTTGGCACTTCCCGTGCAGCAATGATTGAAGCATTACATACGGGAAAAGCCAAATACTCTAGTATTTTTAATTATCCGACGCTATCTTGGGCGGACATGGGTGCCGTCGGGTGGTTGGTTGATGGGGCTGCTATCATGAACCAAGTAGCATTGATGCGTACTTCTTATGGACCCTATTCGAGGAGCATGGTTCGGATTTGTAAAGAGGAGAGTTTTCACCAAAGGCAAGGATTTGATATTTTAAATACGCTGTGTAACGGTTCAAAAGAACAGAAGGCAATGGCGCAAGATTCTTTGAATCGGTGGTGGTGGCCTTCCTTGATGATGTTTGGACCGAGCGATGCTGAATCCACACATAGCGCTCAGTCCACCCAATGGAAAATAAAACGCAAGTCCAACGATGAGCTTCGACAAGATTTTGTAGATGCCACGGTCAAACAAGCAGAAGTCTTAGGGTTGACCATTCCGGATCCAGATTTAAAATGGAATGAAGATAGACAACATTATGACTTTGGGCCGATTGATTGGACCGAGTTTTGGGCGGTAGTAAAAGGAAATGGGCCTTGTAATAAGGAACGTATTGCAGCCCGAATTAAAGCACATGAAGAGGGTGCTTGGGTGCGAGAAGCCGCTTCTGCTTATGCAAAAAAACAAAGAGCAAGTATCGTTAATGCAGAATAGCTTGCGCAAAAAAACTAATAAATAATTAAACCATGAGTGCAAAAAATGATTGGCCCATTTGGGAAGTTTTTATTGCCTTTAAAAGAGGATTAAGCCATAAACATGTCGGTAGTATTCACGCTGCCGACAAAGAGATGGCTTTAGAAAATGCAAGGGATGTCTATACCCGAAGAAAAGAAGGAGAAAGCATTTGGGTTGTAGAAGCCACTAATATTGTTGCTTCTAACCCATCAGAAAGCGACCCATTCTTCGAACCTGCCAAAAATAAAATCTATCGCCATCCTACTTTCTACGAATTACCTGAAGCGGTAAACAAGATGTAAGTTATTTTTAATAATACTTTGATATGAACAACAAAGACCTTCTTTTTGACTATGTACTGCACCTTGCGGATAATCATTTGATTCTTGGGCAGCGACTCGCCGAATTATGTGGGCACGGGCCTGGACTAGAACAAGATATTGCACTGACCAATATTTCTTTGGATTTGATCGGGCAGTCTAGACTACTATTTCAACAGGCTACCACATTAGACAATCTTAAAAGAAATGAGGATCAATTGGCATTTTTACGATCGGACTTTGCGTACCGCAATGTGTTATTGGCAGAGCAACCCAATTATGATTTTGCTTTTGTCATCACGCGCCAATACTTCTTCGATGTATTCAACTACCTGAATTACAGCAAATTATCTCAAAGTAAAAATGAGATTCTTGCGCAGATTGCAACTAAGTCACTCATGGAAATCAAGTATCACTTACGGTTTAGTAAAAATTGGATGCTCCGTTTGGGAGACGGCACTTCTCTCTCGAGAAAAAAAATACAACACGCAGTGGATACTTTATGGGCCTATTGTGGGGAGTTTTTTAGCCCTACAGAAGGTGAGATAATTTTAGCGAAAGCTGGGATTGCTCCTGATATTACTGCTTTTAAAACCGACTGGATAGAGCAGGTTCGTAGTACATTGCAAGAGGCAACACTGCTTATTCCAGAAAGCTCTTGGCACCAAAAAGGTGGTAAGCAAGGTATTCATTCGGAGCATTTTGGTCACCTCCTGGCAGAAATGCAATTCATGCAAAGAGCCTACCCCAATCTATCTTGGTAATGAAAAAAAAGGAAGAAATATTACAGATTCTTTCTAAGGTTACTGATCCTGAAATTCCTGTTTTGACATTGGAGGATTTGGGTATCATTCGAGGCATCAATATCACGGAAAACAGTATCGAAGTACTTATCACACCCACCTACACCGGTTGTCCTGCAACCGACGTGATGTCCGAAGACATTCACCAAATACTTACCGAATCTGGATTTGAAAATATTATTATCAAGCAAGTAATTAGCCCTGCCTGGACGACTGACTGGCTCAGCGAAGCTGGAAAAAAGAAATTAAAAAGATATGGAATTGCCCCTCCTGTCGGGCAAAGTAAATCAACTATATTAAAGGATGTCAACGTCCCTTGCCCTAGATGTGCATCTATTCACACAAAAACTCTATCCGAATTCGGGTCAACGGCTTGTAAAGCTTTATATCAATGCCAAGATTGTCTGGAGCCTTTTGACTATTTCAAATGTCATCGGTAGCGGCACGCTTCCGACTTACTTTTACTTTTAATTTTGTTGCTGGTCGGTTTTCTTTGGCGGCCTGATATTAGTGGGCAGAAGTACCGCATTTAACGCAGAGTAGCTCCGACCTTGTTTCCGAGTACCTTCACAAAATTATTTATCAAGCCATCGACTTCTTTGTCTTTCATCGTTTTGGATTTATCTTCGATGAGTAAGCTGATGGCATAGGATTTTTTGTTAGCCCCTAATTGTTCTTCATTTTCATAAACATCGAATAAGTTGATTTCGACCAATTTATCTTTGAGCGTTTTGTTCGCAAGAAGCGCAACATCACCAAACTTAATTTTCTTGTCAAGAATTAAAGCTAAGTCTCTCCGCACACTTGGAAATTTATTTAGTGGGCTATATTTCACTTTGTTGCCCGCCAATTTTAGCAATAAGTCCCAGTCAAAATCCGCATAAAACACGGCATTCTTTACAGAAAAAGCTTTGGTGATTTTCTTTGAAAGCAGTCCAAATTTGACCAACTTCATGGGCCCTTTTTCATAGACCAACCCATAAGTCATGGCATCTTCTTCGCATTGGGCTACCCGATAATTATTCAGACCCAACTTCCGCAATACATTGTCCACATACGCTTTCAAGCTATAAAAAGAAGCATCTTTTTGTACTTGATGCCAACTCTGCGGATTGGTCTTTCCCGTAAGGGTCACCGTCAAATGCTTGCGTTCTAAAAAACCATCGGCTTGTTTCAAATAAGTCTTTCCAAATTCAAAATACTTCAAGTCACTTACTTGACGCTTTTGGCTTCGCTCTACTGCTTCTAAGATGGCAGGTATCATGGAAGGACGCATCACGTCCAAGTGCATGTTGGACGTATTATTAATATAAACTAGAGACTCATCCTCAAACGGCAGCGTATCTGCAAAATACTTGGACTGTGTGATAGACAAACCCATTGCTTCTAAAAAGCCATTGTCAGCTAAGTAATTAGCAATTAATTCTTGCAGGTAATGGGGTTCTGGAAATTTTCCAAAGGCTGGAGAAGCATTCACTTTTTCAGGTAAAGGCACATTGTTGTACCCATATACTCGTAGAATTTCTTCCACCAAATCCACTGGGCGAGTGACATCCGGCTTGTCAGTAGTTACTTCTACGTTTACGGTATCGGTGGTTTTTTCTGTCAGGACAAAATCCATGGCCTCCATTACCTTGTCCATGGTTTCATTAGGAATATTGGCACCAATAAGTGATCGAACATGATCATAATTTAAATCAATCTTTGCGGCCGGTTTTATCTTTGGGTACTCATCGACAATTTGATAATTTATATCACCGCCCCCATATTCTTGAATCAATAATGCCGCACGCTTTAAAGCTGGAATCACTCGATTGATGTCCACGCCTTTTTCAAAACACTTAGCGGCATCAGTCCGCAGATCGTGCTTAAAGCTAGAAGGACGGATAAATGCAGCTTCAAAATAAGCAGACTCCAAAAAGATATTTGTAGTCGTGTCTGTCACACCCGAATTAAGCCCACCAAAGACACCCGCCATACAAATCCCAACGCCATTACCATCACAAATCATCAGGTCATTTTCCCTCAATTTTCGAGTCACTCCATCTAACGATTCAAATGCTGTTCCCGTTGGTAAATAGTTGATAGTTAGGCTATTACCTACTATTTTATCTGCATCGAAAGCATGTAAGGGTTGCCCCAATTCATGCAAAACAAAATTAGTAATATCAACAATATTATTAATCGGTCGAACACCGACACTAATCAATCTCTTTTGCATCCAATCTGGCGAAGGTTCTATTTTTACACCTGTGATATACAAGCCTGCATATCTCGGGCAAGCCTCCGTATTTTTAATACTAACTGAGATGGGCGATAGTTTGGGTCGGTTTTGCAGCTCATCAAAAGCAGATAAGTCTGGCCATTTAACAGAGACTCTTTCGCCTTTTTCGTACGAAAATTTTGCCGCAAGGTCACGAGCTGTCCCTATGTGCGAATTGCCATCCGCTCGATTAGGCGTCAATCCAATTTCAAAAACAATATCATTTTCTAAGTTAAAATAAGACGCGGCTGGTGTGCCCACTTGGGCATCTACAGGAAGCACCATAATACCCTCATGTCCTTTACCTAGACCTAATTCATCCTCCGCACAGATCATCCCATAAGACTCCTCCCCTCTAATTTTAGATTTTTTAATTTTAAAACTGCCGCCTTCTTGGTCATATAATACGGTACCGACTGTGGCAACCAAGACTTTTTGTCCAGTGGCAACATTGGGTGCGCCACAGACGATGGGTAATAGATCACCCCCCCCTACATCCACCTGGGTCACCGAAAGGTGATCGGAATTTTCATGTTTTGCGCAAGAAATGACCTCTCCAATCGTAATGCCTTTTAAACCTCCTTTAATGCTTTCAACGGTCTTGACCCCCTCGACCTCCAACCCCAAATCCGTCAACAACTCATCGAGTTGTGCAACCGTATAACCTTCTAAATCAATATAATCTTTCAGCCAGCTTAGTGAAATATCCATAAGTCTTCTATTTTAGGGGCTTTTGACCCCAAATTCAGTCGGCAAAATTAGCTTTTTTTTTGCTATCTGTTGGATTCCTACTGAACAAACTTTAAAAGTTGACCCAAATTACCGCCAATGAACGATATGCCCCCGCTGTCTATTTAACATTTCTGCGGGAACCGCCTCTTGAATCGACATTTTCAATCGCTTCAAAATGTGCGCTTTCGTGTAGCGACGTGAAAAGATAAGGCCGACCTCTCTAAGAGGCGCTTCTTGACCAAAAGCTTTAATTTGCTCTTGTTTTGTAGGCATTTCTAATGCTGCGAGCTCAGGAATCAAGGTAAAGCCTCCTTCTCGATCAACAAGTTTACACAAGGTTTCTATCGATCCGCTTTCAAACAACAATCTCATTTCCTTTCTAGGCTGAAAAGTACATAGGTTCAACACTTGAGAACGAAAACAATGCCCCTCTGACAGCAACCAGATATCACGGGAAGCAATATCGATAAGGTCAATGTCTTTGCGCTTTCCAAAAGAATGATTGGGGTGTGTATAAACCAACATTTTTTCAAAAAATAATGGTTCTTCTACTATTCCACCCTCCTCTAAAGGAGTCACCAAAACACCTACATCTATGAGATTTTTCTCTAGTTGTTCAATGATCTCTTCTGTCAACAATTCAACAACTTTTATTTCCAGTGCTGGATACTTACGTGAAAAGTCACCAATAAACAAGGGCAACAAATAGGGCGCTAAAG
>CAYRVZ010000049.1:12014-13610 GCA_964427815.1 uncultured Saprospiraceae bacterium
GAAGCCATCTTAGTATTATTAATTATTTTTCAAACATTTCCATTCTACGCTACTCAAACTATCCAACGACCCAGCGTAATAATAATGCCACCATTCTGTACGAATACCTTTAAACCCATGGGCGGTCATTGCATTGTACAAGATATCTCTATTCTGTCTAACTTTTGTCGTCAGTAACGGATAATCCGTATGCGCTTTAGGTCCAAAAAAATCGTACCCAGATCCCATCCAAAGCTCTCGCATTTTTTTTATATCATAAATAGTCAAGTCGATTGCCATTCCTCTATTGTGCATGGACCCCCTACTAGGAGGAGTAACATAGCTCGCATTGGGGACTTTATCCCACAGTTTTTGCTGAGCAGGCAACGGTCGATAACAATCAAACACTTTGATACCAATCCCTTTTGCTCGTAGTTGTGTATTCACAGAATCTAGCGCTAAAGCCACCTGTGGCCGTAAATAACAAGATGGGCAATCATAAATCACCTCGCCGACAAAATTATTTTTTGTTGCATATCGGATATCTTGTTTGATTGTTGGTGACAACGCGCGTACATTCGTAAAGCCTTTTAATCTTGGTAGTTTCCCTTTGGGAGCCGGTTGGACTTTAACTAATTGAATAATCATCTTGGGCTTCGGCTCACTTGGCTCACAACTAAAAACAAGCCCCACAAACAGAATCGCAAGGCTAATTAGAATTCTTGTCTTCATTCTCCAAAAATCTGGCTTAACGCTTGTTCTAGTACTGGACCTCGAAGTCCTTTCGCAATTATTTTACCTTCTCTATCCAATAAGAAAGTAGCTGGAATGGAACGCACTTTATATAGTTGAGCAGGGGCACATTGCCAACCTTTAATATCACTAACGTGTGTCCAAGGCAGGCCATCTTTTTCAATGGCTTGTAGCCAGCTCGCTCTTTTTTTATCTAAGCTTACACCCAATACTTCAAAACCTTTATCATGATATTTTGCATAAAGTCTTTTGACATTCGGGTTTTCCCGTCGACAGGGCCCACACCAACTAGCCCAAAAGTCTAGTAAAACGACCTTCCCTCTAAAGTCTGACAGGCTTACAGGGTTTCCTTTGGTGTCGTTCAGGGTAAAGTCTGGAGCGACTTTTCCTTGATCTAAATTGTGCTCACTATTCAATATTCGCTCCAAATTTATGAGGGTCGGAGATGGGCGATCTGTTTTATATTTTTTCAAATAAAGTTGGGTAAAGTATTTAAACATTTCCTTGTTTACTCCTCTAAAGGCCATCGCAGTACCCCCTAATGCATACTGATAGGTCTTTGAGTCTTCAGGAATTTTTTCGAGCATTTCCTCAATATAAACTTGTTTGAGCACGTCATCTACTCGGAATCTATTCAGCGTGGACACATACGTTTTGAAGGCATCAAATACCATCGGAATTTGATTAAAGGTAGGATCTTTAAAATCTACAAAATGAAAATATTCTCTTGCAAAATATTCTTGCTCAGTGCTATAATTATCTTCGTTATTAGCAAAGCTCAAATACAAGTTTAACGCAGCCATTTTTTCCAAAAACGGATGAATATTTTTATTTTTTTTCTGCCAGGCTATTTTTTCACTATCC
>CAYRVZ010000050.1:0-13502 GCA_964427815.1 uncultured Saprospiraceae bacterium
TTTGGACTAGATTGTCACAAGGGCCTTCAAAAACAGCTACCTGCGGAATCGCCAAAGTCCCACTTCCGGCTGCCCCTGTAACGCGTACCACTACCGCTGGCTTGAGTGGTGTAAACGAATACCACACGGCATGTTCAAAGTCCATAAAACAAGTCGTTGTCGGCTTAGTTGGGTCTTCCTCTGCGTTTTCATTGGTAAATAGACTTTCTGAGCAGTAATCTTCTACATCATAGATGGGTGTAGAATACAAGCATATATCATTAGGCACTTGCGCAAATGTCGTTGACACAAGGCTGAAAAAGAAAAAGAATAGTAGAATAGGTCTCATTTAGTTATATTTAAGACACCAAAATAAGGTAGTTTAACTCTAATAAGTTGTGTAAAATTGGCTGGTGAGCAAAATTTCGAGCAAAATAGCGCTTTTTAGTCTGAATTAGGTCTTTTTTACCTTTTTCTTACGGAAAAATGTCACAGATGAACAATTGACAATCATCGTCTGTAACGCCCCAACGAACCTAAGCATTATTCTTTAATAATCCATTTTGAGAAATAGCGCTTTTTACCGATGATGTTGATTAAATAAGAACCTTTCGGAAAAGCGTTAATATCCAGGGACTGGTGCTTAGCAAAACAGGATTCTTCGAGGAGTAAAATACCCCTAGGAGATAATAATCTTAAATAGCGTTTCGGGTCTTGCTGGTCAAAGTCTATGATGATTTTACCTTGGGTTGGATTTGGCGAAAGCTTAAAATTAATCGACTTAGTAGGGTTAGTATTCTGGGTAACTTGTTCATCCCATACAAGTTGTAGTAACTGGTCAGAAACCACCTGATTACTATTCATTCCGCCTACTAGATATTTGGTGGTATCGTTTTCATTAGCCAATCCACGTAGATCCATAGGTAAGTCATTATATAGGCTTGTCCATTTGGGATTGCTTGTGTTTTTTATGTAATGAGATTGGTTAGCAGGCTGTACGCCACCGCTGCCATTATACGCGATTCCATTATAATTGTATGTAATTTGACTACCCCCAATCCAGATAGGTTGGCCTTTAACAGAAGTGGCAGCCATGCGATAACCGACAGTATTGGCATTCGGTATTTGGAAAGTCCAATCTATTTGGTAGGGATCGTTTGGATTGATAATTCCTATGCGGAGTTCATTCTGAATGGGAAAATTAGAGCCATATTTTGCTCCTCCAAAGTAGAAGATCGTATCGCCTATGAGGGTACCAGATGCCCCAAAAGATTTATATTTTTTGGTATTGGGCAGTGGAGAAGCAGCTTTCCAAGTATTTGTTTTTGGATTATAGACTTGTACGTTGTTGACGTTGGAGGTATTGCTCCAGCCTGTAATTACATAGATTAAGCTATCCCGCCAGACTGCTTGAACGTGATCGTCAATAGCCTTAGGAATAGGCTCGCCATCAGAGAGGTAAGTGTTTGTTGAAATTTGAAAACGATGGATTTTATTGGAGGAGGTTTCTGTACCATTTGCTGCCACATGATAACCTCCAACGATGTAAATAGTATCTCCAATCCGGCTGGCACCTGCCGCAATTTTTCCTTTTGTATCTGGTAAACTGGGAATAGACTGCCACTCTTTACTGATAGTATTATAGCGATAACTTCTCAGATGTATGCCAGAATATAGCTTTGTGTTGTCGAGCCCTCCAAAAGTAAATAGAAAAGTGGTATCCTTTTGGAAACCTTCACAGACGGCGTTATTGGTGACGGCTTCTGGTAGGTTCGGCAGGTTGACTATTTCCCAAGATTGAGCAGTAAGGGAAACGGATAAAAAAAACAAAAGGGCGGGAAGGTAGCGTAGCGTCATTTTGAGACAAGGTAAGAATATTTGGCGTTTTGAGTTTCCTCTTTTAATAAAAAAGAATGTTAAAGGCTATCGGACGACCGTAACATCTCCTACCAACTGTATTTCTTCCCCTTCAAGATCTATTTTAATTTGATAGACATATACTCCTTCTGGGGCTATTCTATTTTGAACTTGACCATTCCACCAATGTGTACTAGAGCGAATAGGAAATCCCTTTTGGGTATAGACCAACGATCCCCAGCGGTCAAAAATATTAAAATGAATGATGGTGCCATTGATTCCATTACGCGCATTCAATGAAAAGACATCATTTATTCCGTCTCCATTTGGGGAAAAGGCATTGGGAACATAGAAAATATTGTCCATCGTACAGGCATCTGCACTTTCTGCTAAAATACATTTTCGACACAAGTCTAGTTGGCTTTCCCCGAAAGGCACTCCCGCACAATCTAAACAAGATAGTCCAAATAGACTATCTTGAGGATCCAAACACGTATGACAAATATCAAGTTCCTTTTGGCCGTAAGGTACTCCTTCACAGTCACAAGGTGAAATATGAATAGAGACAGTGGCAGTGTCATTGGGACAAACAGGAATCGAATCTGTTACAATATGGGTTAGCTGATACATCCCTGTATCTTGGGTATTAAATAAATCGCCATCCCAACCCATTCCTGACCATGTTCCGGATGAGTAACTAGCCAAGTCTAAAAGAGAGTCTTGGCACAAACTAGGGATTACGATAGTTGCATTTGCCATACAGTTGGCTCCTTCAATCCCATAAATACGGACTAAATCAAAACCTGGTGCAGACCCATTATTATCTAAGCCGACGATTTTAATGGCATTGACAATGCTTGTATAGTTGATGTCTGCTAAGTCGATAGCGTTAACGGTGCCTCCATCTATGACTCCGAAATAAGTAAAGGTAGCGCCCATATCGTCACTAATATATACTTCGCCTAATTCAGAGCCTTGTCCTTTTTCTTGGATGAATATGTCATTTTGGTTGGGTGCGTCAAAAATAGTATTATCTGTAAAACCGACCGTGATATAACTGTCTTTGGGAATACTCACAAACCATGGGTTATTGCCTAAGCAGATATCGGGATTAATGAGTGCTAGATTACCGTCCATCCCTACACCATAAAAATCAGAAAATTGGGGGACGGTACCGCTGTAATAACTGTCCAATAAAACATCTGCATACTGAACTTGTGCGGATACTTGCACACTAAAAAAGAATAAGATGAATAAGATTGACGGATAAATCATTCAGAGATTGTCTTTCTAAAAGAACCAAGTTAACGGAGTATAGTTCTCAATCCTATTAGGAAAATATCTGATTGTATTATTAAGACCAAATAAAGTAGAAAAAAAATGAATTTAATCTTGTTTTTGGGCTAGTATTAGGTTAGGTTTGTGCCTGCAAGAAATGGATCTATTTTACCTTGCATAGTATCATGTCAAAAAAAAAATGATAAAAAAGACAATTTACCTTCTAATTTTTGTACTTGCCGTACAAGTAGTTTATGCACAATTTCCCAGCGACGGTCAATACCAAAGCATAGCAGCACCGAACACGCCAGCATTGCCTGATTATGGGCAATCAGTCACGGACAACTCGGTGCCTGATGACATCAAAATTACAAGAGTTACCGAAGCCCAAGGGACTTGGTATCCTACTCACGAGTACGCAAAAACACAAGTATGGAACGTGGATCAAACAAGATACAAAATATCTTCTTGGAAAGTATATAATGCGACAACTTATGTCGAAGAACGCGAATTTTCAAGTATGTATCCTAGTTATTGGTCAAATACAGATCCTGACATAGTTTGGAGTTTTAGAGCAAATGGAGATATAAAAAAATACAATGTCTCCACGGATGTCACTTTAACGGTTGCGCAGATCCCAGGCTATGAAGTGATAAAACTAGGCCCAGGAGAAGGTAATATTGACAAAAATGACCATTATGTTGCTTTAGTCGGCAAGAAACCAAATGGCGCGACTAATGACTTAGATGTAATTGTCTTTGACCTACAAACCAACCAAATACTGCAAACAATAACATTTGAAGGTGCATGGGATGACGGGAATGATAATTTTCCAAAATATATTGACTGGGTATCGGTATCCCAATCTGGAGATTATGTGGTTGTATTATGGGCTAATGCTTGGAATGAAAATGTTGGATATTACACAGACCAAAATAATGTTGACCACTATGGATTAGAAGTATATAACAGAGCCGATATGCAATACATACGCCGTATTGACGACTCTGCAGGTCACGGAGACCTTGGCTATGCGGTTGATGGTGATGAAGTTTTTGTTCAGTTCAAAGCTGGCGAAATTGGAGTATATATGCATAAACTAAATGGAACTGGTGGAAATGCTAATGGAGAAATTCTTGTTAATGGAGCAGCTGATTTTACTGCATCGGGTCACGTCTCTTGTCGAAACATTAATCGTCCTGGTTGGGCGTATATCACCATACCAGCTAAAAATTTATCTGGACAGATAGTGGCCGTAAAATTAGACAACTCAGGTCTTGTTGAGCATTTTGGACATCATTTTAGTAGTAATAAGAGTTATGACCAAAGCCCGATGGCGGTTGCTTCTCCTAATGGCGACATAATCTGTTTTAAGTCTGATTTTGAAACGGACCCTGTTAATAATTCTGAAGTAGCATATAGTTTTTTCGCCACTCTAGCCAATCCTTTGGCCGTTGAGTGGGTAGATCGCCTAGAAGCTTTTCAACAAAATAATACTGTCAACCTAAAATGGACTGTCGCCCAACAAATCAACAATGAAAAATTTGAGATTGAACGTAGTGCAGATGGCATTCATTTTGAGTCGTTAGAAAGCAGAAAAGCGGATGGGAACTTGGCTACTCGCAAAGAGTTCACAGCTTTGGACTCCCAACCACTAAAGGGACATAACTATTACAGAATTAAGCAGATAGACTATGATGGAAAGTTTGATTACAGTAATATTGCTTCTGTGTATTTTGACAGAAACGAGATTTCTATCTATCCAAATCCCGCAAATGACGAGATACATATTACGAGCAAAAAAGAAGTCTTGCGTCGGATTAACATCTACAACCATATCGGACAATTAGTCCAGTCGCTTGCACAAAAAAGCAATGTAGTGAATATTGAATCTCTGCCCCATGGAATTTATTGGGTTCGGATTACAGAAGATGCACAGACTTCTACTATTAAGTTAGTTAAAGAGTAATCACATAAAATCTATTGGCTAAAAAGAGTTAACTTTAATTAAGTATTAAAAATTGTACAAAAAAATATTTGCGAAAGTCTATGACCCTTTTATGTCTAATATTGAAAAACATATTGGACCAAGAAGACGAGATTTGTTAAGTGATCTGAAAGGTAAAATTTTAGATGTCGGTGCCGGTACTGGTGTGAATTTTCAATATTTTCATAAAGATGCAGAAGTGATTGCGATAGAACCCTCTGCGCCGATGATGGCTTTCGCAAAACCTAAACTTGCAAACCATCCCAATATTAGTATGTATAATATCGGTGTTAATGACTTGAAAGTCAATGACTTAGTTCCTGATAATTCGTTGGATTATATTACGAGTACTTTGGTCTTATGCACGATACCAGATCCCAAAAAAGCAATAGAAAACTACAAAAGGTGGTTGAAGCCGACGGGAAAACTTGTGGTCTTAGAACACATTAAATCTGAAGGTAAATTCATCGGAGGATTTCAAGAAATATTTAACCCCATCTGGCGAGGTTTGGCAGATGGTTGTAATTTAAATAGGCATACAGATCAGTATTTTTTAGATGCGGGGTTTGTGGCGGAAGAGCATTTTTATAGTGGACATACATTGCGCTGGATTCAAGGGGTTTATGCTTTAGGGTCGTGAAAGGTTGAGCTTGTCCAACTTTCCAAAAGTTTTTGCTTTTAGAAAGTTGGACGTCTCGTTCAAAAAATTAGAGTGTTTCTTTTAGCCATTTGTAAAATTCCTTTTGCCAGATTAGGCTATTTTCGTAATTTAGTACCCAGTGATTTTCTTCTGGAAAGAAAAGTAATTTACTCTTAATACCACGCAATTGTGCTGCCTGAAAAGCGGCCAAGCCTTGTCCAATCGGTACCCGATAATCTCGTCCTCCTTGAATAATTAAAATAGGGGTGTCCCATTTGTCAACAAAGTTAGCTGGGTTGAATTCATTGTATGCTTTTTGGGCAGCCACATTGTTTTTATCCCAGAAAGCTCCGCCAAGATCCCAATTTGGGAAGAAAATCTCTTCGGTGGTTCCATACATACTACGCCAATCAAAGATACCATCGTGTGAGATGAATGATTTGAAACGTCCTTCATGATGTCCTTCCAAATAAAATACTGAATATCCACCATAACTGGCTCCGATACAGCCCAAACGCTCTTTATCTACATACGGTTCTTTCGAGATGTCGTCAATGGCCGAAAGGTAGTCTTTCATGTTTTGACCGCCATAATCTTTACTGATCTGCTCATTCCATTCAACTCCATAGCCGGGCATTCCACGACGATTGGGCGCAATGACTATGTAGCCCTGTGCAGCCATCAATTGAAAATTCCAACGAAAGGAATAAAACTGACTCAACGCGCCTTGGGGGCCTCCCTGACAGTACAATAGCGTCGGGTATTTTTTATGAGGATCAAAATTAGGTGGATAAATCACCCAGGATAACATCTCCTTGTCATCTGTCGTCGTTGTCATTCTTTTTTCAATTAAACTTAAATTGGTTTTGGCGTAAGTCGCATCATTTACATGACTCAATGGGCGCATAGAACCTGAATGAAGGTCAACGGAATAAATCTCTCTGGCGTGATTCATATCGTTCCGAGTGACGGCTAATTTATTGTTAATCTGACCGACGATACCATTTACATCAAATTGCCCCTTGGTAATTTGTTTGGGCATATTAATCTTAGAATTGGGAGACTTGGGTACATCAACTTCAAATAATTGCACCGTCCCTAAAACGGGGGCAATAAAAAAGATCTTCTGATTATTTTCTGCCCAAAGAAAACTAAAAACAGTTCCATCCCATTGAGCTGTCAAGTTAAGATCTTGTTTGCCATATCTGAGGATAATATCATTTTTATCGGATTCATATCCATTTCGAGCCATTCGCAACCAGGCTAATTGCCCCTTGCGGGAAAAGGCTGGAGAGGTATCGTATCCTGGGTTGTTTTTTGTTAGATTGATTGTCTTTTTACTATTTAAATTATATTGGTAGATATCTGAATTGGTACTGATTGCATAAGCCGTACCCGTTTCTTTTTTGGCGACATACAAGATGTTTTCACTGTCGGGAGACCATAAATAATCTTCGTCACCCCCAAAAGGTTTTTGTGGGCAATCGACCCGTTCTCCTTGTAAAATGTCAATAGAATTAGTGTCTGTTGGGCTAGTGGATTGATAATGAATATGGTTATAAGCGCCATCTTCCCACGTATCCCAATGCCGATAATTTAATTCATCAAAAATCATCATGTTGGAATTTTTCAATTCAGGATAGAAATCATGACCCGTTATATTTTTTAATTTTTCTTCTTTAATGATTATTTTGTAGGCTCCATTTGGTGAGAGGTGTTTGTCTGTAAGGATAGCTCTTTTGGAATCGATTTCTTTGACTTCTCCACCAAATATACTGACACGATAGGTTTTATGTATTTTTTGTTGAGTCTCAAAATTAAATTGAGAGACCCCAAAATAGACAGATTGACCCGCTTTGTCCACTCCTAGTCCATGCACACGCCCCATCTCTATAAGGGTTTTGGGCGTGAGGTTATTTTTTTGGGCGTAAAGGCTTGCGGTTAAGAGGAAAAAGCATAAAACGAAGAAGGTATTTTTCACGAGATTAATTTTTATGTAAAGCAGCCCATTGACGATCTGCTCCTGTAAATATAAGGTTGGGTGTTGTCTAAGCAAATATAGGCAAATTTTTTGAGGTAGTATAGAAAGAAGGAGCCGAATAGATATTGTGGCTTTTAATGCTCTTATTAATAAGCTATTTTGTACAAATATTTCTAAAATTCAATGGTTCTTGTATAGATGGAAGCTTCTTTCATGTCCTTTTGGTTCTCAAATTGGGCAAAATAAATTCTTTATATTGAATTTATATTGTATATTTGTGCTTAACTATTGAGAAAACTATCATGACCCCACTAACTAATGGCAGCCAAGCCTGGAAAAAAGCTATTGAGGCTTTTCCTTGTGTGGCTATCTCAACCATAGATGTCAACTTAATTGAAGCCGAAATTGAAGCCGAAATTGAAGCTGAAATAGAAGCCTTTATTGAGTATGATTTAGAGGAAGAACTATATATGGAAAGCTATATGCCCATAGTCAGTGGGCGGCAAATTAGCGATGAGCTTGAAAAGAATTATTGATACTTTTTACGATGTTCAATCAGTTGTTTTTTACACTTCCTACTTTTATTGAATATTGGGTCAATACAACTAGACCGGACACTGTTTTGGGGCAACCTTCATGGTACTTACTATAAAGTACTGGTGATAACTATTAGGCTAAGTGCTTATCCCCAAACAAAGCATCCCCTTTCACTAACCAGGAAAAGCCAAATAATACGATAGCAATAATATTGGTTACCGGCTAGACAAGCATTCCTATTGCTCGGTATAACTTAAAGCACATCCTTACGAATCTCCTTCCATACCACAATCAAACCATACCCCAATAAGGCCGCAAAAGCACTTAATAATATGGCTGTCTTGTATTCGCCATACAGGTAATTACCAATAGCGAATAGAATGGAATACACCAAAAAAGTACCGAGTAGGGTAGCCATGATACCTTGCGGTAAATTAGATTTATTGACAGGTAGTTTTTGCTCTGTAAGATTGGCTTTGGCGATGACTTTTTTCCAGCCAGTTGGAGCCGGTTGTATCTTACGATAAAAGTTGGCTAGTACAGCTTGGTCCTCTGGCTTAGTCAAAAAAGTGACCACTAACCAAGCAATAGTAGTGACCAAGACGACTAAAGGGAATTTCATCCAAGCCTCCATATTGCCTACGTGTAAAATGCCCATAGGATCGGTGTACCCAAACCATTGATGACCCAAAGCAGATCGATTAAAAAATACAGACACGATACCCGAAACAAACATCGCTGTAATCTCACTCCAAGCATTGATTCTCCACCAAAACCAACGTAAAATAAAAATCAATCCTGTACCCGCTCCAAACAAAATAACAAAATTAAATATTTCTAGTACATTTTGTAAGTTTAGCGCAAGCCAAGCACTCAAAAACATCATCACAACAGTAGTCAGTCGCCCAACATTAACGAGTTCTTTTTCACTAGCATCTTTTTTTAGAAAACGGCCATAGAAGTCATTGACCACGTATGACGCGCCCCAATTCAAATGAGTAGAAATGGTGCTCATATATGCCGCCATCAACGAGGCTAATACCAAACCCAATAAGCCGTGTGGCAAATAATTAAGCATGGCAGGATACGCCATATCATGGCCCAATTTATCTTCTGGAATATTAGGAAAAGCTTCCGCTAAACTTTGGATATCTGGAAAGACAACCAAAGAAGCCAAGGCTACTAAAATCCATGGCCAAGGTCGAATGGCATAGTGCATGATATTAAAAAAGAAGGTAGCGCCAATGGCATGATTCTCATCTTTAGCAGCTAACATCCGCTGCGCAATATAACCACCTCCTCCAGGTTCTGCGCCTGGATACCAAGCACTCCACCATTGTATGGCTAAGGGTATAATCAATAGCGGGATTAAGGTGTTCATGTCAGAAAAATCGGGTAGCATTGGTGTTTTTGAAAGGACTAATTCGTTACTCATTAATTTGCGTAAGCCCCCGACTTCAGGAAGATTAACCGCATAGTAGGCAGCACCAAAAGCGCCTACCATCGCTATGGAAAATAATATAAAATCAGTATATACCACTCCTCTAAACCCTCCAATAGAACTAAATATAACGATCACAATACTAGTGCTTAAGACTACTTGCATGGGCGTTAATCCTAGCATGATTCCTCCAATCTTAATAGCTGCTAAAGTAACGACGGACATCACTATAATATTAAAAACTAAACCCAAATAAATAGATCGAAAACCTCTTAAAAATTGGGCAGGTCTGCCGCCATACCGAAGCTCATAAAATTCCATATCTGTATTCACATTCGAACGTCGCCAGAGCTTAGCATATACAAAGACAGTAAGCATCCCTGTAATTAGAAATGCCCACCAGACCCAGTTACCTGAAACCCCATTTGAGCGCACAATATCCGTGACTAATAGTGGCGTGTCTGCCGCAAAAGTTGTTGCCACCATACTAAATCCGAGTAGCCACCAGGGCATACTTTTTCCCGAAAGGAAAAATTCTGAAGTGTTCTTCCCAGAGGTCTTAGAAACCCAAATGCCAATAGCTAAAACAATGAGAAAAAAGCTCCCAATAATAGTCCAATCTAAGGTGGAAATATTCATATTCGTTTTATTTTGCCCTAAAAGTAGCAAAAAAGATAGATATGTGCCTCTTTCCGTCGGGGTACTTCGCAATCTCCCTGTGGTAGTGGATGGTACGGCCCAACTTTAGTTGGAAAATTGAGTACTTCCCAAAACGTCCTCAGGGTACTTACTACTCATACAGAGCAGCTGCTACATAAAAAAAGGGCCGCATCCTAAGACACGACCCCGAATGTATTGGTTCTGGATTAGGTCTTTATTTTTTGGCTCCCACAAAATGGTTGTCTTTGTATTTAAAGAGCACATTGAATGTTGTCAAACTGCCATAAATACGAGTAATATATTGTTGCAAATCAACTTTATCTTGTTCAGATAGCACTTTGTGGGCATTGATTCGCTGCTCCATTACACGAATCCTGTCCCTGACCATAACAATTTTATGAAAAAATGTATCAATGGGAATCGCTTTGGGATTAATGCTGTCATCTTTGGACTTAATAATGAGCTGCCCTCCATCCCATTTGTCAGAGATATGAACGACTTCGGATATGTCCGACCATGCTTTTAAAATCTTAGCTAATGAGTCTTCCATTGCAGAAAAAGATACGGCTGAATCAACGGGAAGAGCCTCGACTATTTCCCAGTCAACATAGTTTTTGCCAACGGTTTTGAGACCATATTGCATAAAACAAACATCATAGGCGGCTTGATGAAGTTTAATAATTGCGCCCATACCAAAAGCAGGATGTTTAACTCTTGACCCGATACCTAATGTCGTATTTTCCATGAGTAGGTGTACGTAATTGACCAAGTGGGTGTTCCGATTTTTACCAATAAAATTCTTCTACAGATTGTTATTTTAAACACTTAACTTTGGTGTCTTAAAAAAACAGAATGATACAAATATTTGTAACTGGTGGAACATTTGATAAGGAGTACAATTACTTAAACGGCGAGCTTTTTTTTAAGGACTCGCATATAAAAGATATGATGAAAGTGGGGCGATGTAATGTGCCGATGGATGTAAAGACCCTCATGATGATTGATAGTTTGGAGATGACGGACGAGGACAGAGGTATTATTGCGCACAGTTGTCAAAAAGCAAAATTTGATGATATAGTCATTACGCACGGTACGGATGCGATAGCGGATACTGCCCGTTACCTTGCTGAAAAAAAGATTGAAGGCAAGACAATTGTTTTGATGGGTGCGATGATTCCCTATGCATTCGGATCTTCATCGGATGGTTTCTTTAATCTTGGTGCAGCTGTAGCTTTCGCTCAAATGCTAGTACCGGGTGTTTATGTGGCCATGAATGGTCGGTTTTTTACATGGGACAATGTGAAGAAAAATCGCAAAACAGGTTTTTTTGAGGAGATTTCGCCTTTATAAATTCTTTCAAGTGTAGGTAGAGTGTGGAATCGCCTATACAATCATGTCAGAATCAGGATTTACAAGATTTTTGATGGAACAATAGACAGGTCGCCCCGCTGGGGCAATACGGTACATAATGATAACTCGCAGGTCGTTTCGCAAAAATACGTACCTAAATTGGTGTATATTTCGGTGTATTTTTAGCTTGTTCTTGGTCGATCTCTTGTCTAAGTCTATCTTTACACCTAGAAAACCAAACTTCCCTCCAACCCCGAGTTTTTAACTACCGATAACGGCATAATGCCATATTGTTTTGTTCCAATGACAACTTGGAACTGTTTATGACAATTATAATCTCATGTAATGCTCTACCCTTAACAACAGGTAGGGCATTTTTTATTGGTCAATGTCATCGTAGGGGTTACGATAGTATCTGTATCTTTGATAAAAAAAATGAAACAAGCATCATTACTGGATAATTTGGTTTACAAAGATGAAAAACCTGCTATTAGTGTCCTTTTTGAAAGTGAATTTTCTAAAGAAATCCGTATTGTTTTTGGTGAAGGCCAGATAATGAAAGAGCATAAAACAAGTTTTCCAATTACGGTTGAGTTATTTGAGGGCGTTTTGGATTTTGGTGTGAATGGGGCCACGCATCGTTTAAAAAAAGGAGATCTTTTGGCATTAGGGCCTAACGTCCCTCATGATTTGACTGCCATTACGAAATGCATAGTCCGATTATCTTTGTCTAAAAAAGATACGGTTCAACGTGTGATTGGGGTCACTAAAGAGGAATAAGCTGGACGATAAAATTTGTTAAAAATAAATCTATAAAAACTTGCATCGGTCTATAAAGAATCATTACCTTTGCATCTCCATTATGAGAAGTAACAGTACTTTTCGATGGTTTATGCGAATGTAGCTCAGTTGGTAGAGCACGACCTTGCCAAGGTCGGGGTCGCGGGTTCGAGTCTCGTCATTCGCTCAAAATCTTCTTCTTAAGAAGATTTTTTTTTGGCACAAAGCCTTAAAATGTAGGTTTCTCCTACTATTATAGGCCCGAGTGGTGGAATTGGTAGACACGCAGGACTTAAAATCCTGTGACTTCACGGTCGTGCGGGTTCAAGTCCCGCCTCGGGCACTTTTTAGTTTTTTTATCTTGATGGAACAAAAAAAAGCCGCTTTCCTTAGAAAGCAGCTTTTTTTGTGTTAATATTAATCAATTAACCAAGGTAAGACCTCAGTGCATTGCGGTTTGATGATTTGCGTAATCGGCGGATGGCCCGTTCTTTAATTTGGCGCACACGTTCACGTGTTAAACCATATAATTCACCTATTTCTTCAAGCGTAAGTGACTTGTTGTTATTTAACCCGTAATAGGAGGCAATAACCTCTACTTCACGAGTGGACAGCTTAGCCAAGCCATTTGCGACCTCTTCTTTCAAAGATTGATTCAAAAGATCTTGATCAGGAATACCACCCAATTCTTTTGAAACAAAGACATCTAGCATAGTTGAGTCACTTTCCGCTGAGTTGCCAATAGGCGCATCAAAGCTTACATGGCGAATACTGCCACGAAGCATGTTCTGGATGTCCTTCACCTTTAAGCCCATTAACTCAGCTAACTCCTCATGAGTTGGTTCGCGTTCAAATTCTTGAACAAAAGAAGTGAATGCCGCATTCAGTTTGTTGTAAGAACCTCCTTTGTTTAATGGTATTCTAACTAGTCTGGATTGCTCAACAATTGCTTGCAGAATAGATTGCCTAATCCACCATACTGCATAAGAAATGAATTTGAAGCCTTTTGTTT
>CAYRVZ010000051.1:0-13383 GCA_964427815.1 uncultured Saprospiraceae bacterium
TGGTGAGTACACTAAAAAGTAACGATAGGACTAGTAAGAATATAAACCCGGGGTTCGACAAGGTGATGGGTTTGCTCTTCCCATATTTTTGCGCAAGCCAATATAAACTAGTTCCCACTATTATTGAAAATCCCAATGAAGGCATATACAAAAAACGTTCTGCATAAGAAGAGCCGATTTCAATAATCAAATTAGAGTAAATTGAAAAGGAAGCTCCAAATATTAAAATCCCAAAACCAATTATTTTAAGCCATTCATTTTTTTGCCGAAAGGTCCGCACTAGAAGATAAATACTGCCAAGCATAAGACTAGCGACCAAAATAGCGCCCATGTTTCCCATGCCCATTATAGGAATTTGGCTGTAGCCTTTTTCGGAAACGAGATGGAAGGGCAAAAATAAAGATTTGAGGTATTCAAATACCATATAGCCGGCAGAACCATAATATTGACCAGTCGAAATATTTTGAGCAGTCGTGAAAAAATTATCGACAATGTCGGGTTTGACATTGACTACAGATCCAAGAATGCGACTTCTGATGAGTAGGAATATGCCTGTTGGGATTAGATAAAGGGCAATCCAAGCGGCTACCTTGGAGGTACTTTCCTTTCTGAAAAATAAAAGAGCCAACGGATAAATGGCAAGCCAAGTAATCGCACTCTCTTTAGAAAATAAGGACAAAGCGTAAAAAAGTATTGATAATACTAAATTTAAAATTTTTCGATGGTCAACGAATTTTACTAGATAAAATAACCCAGCCAATCCTAGGAAAAAAGCCATGATTTCATCGCGACTTTTAATATTTGCAACCACCTCCGTATGGATGGGGTGTGTGATGAAAATTAAACTAATAAACAAAGGTAACCAATAGTATCGCCTGTCAAATAGTCTCGACAAAAACTGAAATAATAACCAGCCAGTTGCCCCAAAAAAGAAGACATTGATAAAATGACTAAGACCAGGTTTGTCAGGGGCTACGCCCCATTCACCTGCGAACAGGATCAACGAAAGTGGTCTATAAAGCGTCCCTTTACTATTCCAATAGCCTGCTCGATAATGGGTGGTCAATAAGGTGGTAGTGCTGGAAAGCCCTTGTTTTACATAGCGATTCTCTTTGATAGCTGAATAATCGTCTAGACAATAATCATGAGAAAGGGTGTTGGCATAAATTAAAAATGCGAGTGCTGCTAGGGCCAAACCGTACCATCTATTTGTTTTCTTGATAGGCGTATGGGTGGGCGCAGTTACCTTTGATTGGACTCTTTTTTTCTTCTTGGACATATCTCTCATTTAAAAACGTGTCTAAGGTAGGAATAAAATACTAGTTTAAGCAAACTTATTTACTTATCTTTGTACTCACTCAAAAAAGAATAGCATGAATAAGACCATTTTTTTATTTGTAACCATTTTCTTGACTGCGTTTGCAGCTTGTAAAAGTGATTCAAAACCTACCAATACAGAATCAAAAGAACATTCAACTACACAGGCAGTAACACAGAATTGTAAGTATGGTGTCAACTCGGATGAAGTAAAAGTAAATTGGACTGCCTACAAAACCACCAAAAGAGTGGGGGTAATGGGTACGTTTAATGATGTACAAATTAAGACGGCTAGTAATACTCCAGATATTACTACTTTGATACGGGCTACTGCTTTTATGATTCAAACAAGCTCTGTCAATTCTAATAATGAAGAACGGGATGGTAAACTAGTAAAATTCTTTTTTAAAAAAATGCTAGGTGACCTCAAAATAACAGGTTCAGTCAAGTCCGTTGATGGAAATGATAAAACGGGATCTGGAATGATTTCTTTGCAGATGAATGGAGAGTCCAAAGAAGCACCTTTCACTTATGCCGTAGAGGGTAGTATGTTAACATTGACTTCCGAAATTAATACCGATTTATGGAACGGACAAGCGGCCATTGCTAGTATCAATACGGCTTGTGAAGATCTGCACAAAGGAGAAGATGGCGTGTCCAAGACTTGGCCAGATGTGTCTATTAGTGTGGCAGTGCCTTTGGTGGTTACTTGTGACTAGTTAAAATTTATATGCTAAAGTGCATCAGGAGAAGATTCTTGATGCACTTTTTTAATACTATTGTCATGTCCACAAAATCATTAGTTTTAGTCATTATCCAATTTTCTATCCTAGCTTTTTTTGCTTTAGATGGATTTACTCAATTAGGAAGCTGGCTCTTATTTCCTCAAATTGCCGCTTTCCTTTTGTCAATATGGGGGGTGATTGTGATGCGCAATTTTAATGTACAACCTGAGGTCAAACAATCTGTACAAATGGTTAGTCGAGGACCTTACAGAATCATTCGTAATCCCATGTATAGTGGGATTATTTTGTTTTTTTGTATTTCAGTGGTATTGCAATTTAGTTATGTGAGGCTTGGAATTTATATAGTTTTGGTCATTGTATTATGGATGAAGATAATGATGGAAGAGCGTTTCCTGGCGGAAAAATTTGGACAGGTTTATCTGGATTATAAGAAAAATACTTTTCGTTTGTTCCCTTATATTTATTGAATAAGCCTCTTAGGTTGCCTTTTTTGTATGCTTAGCTTCGGGACTTTAAAGCTAAAAGAAGTTAGGGACAAAACTACTGCAAAGCGTTAAAGCTTTGCTTTTTTTTGTTTAAATCAACAACAAACAACTATAGTAGGTCGCTAACCTACATATCAAACAGCCTTGTTTTATTGGCTTTTTGAATAAATTAAGCCATTCGATACGAATTCTAATTCCATCCCTACGAATTCTATATTACCGCGTCTAGCAGGGTAATGTCCTGCATCTTTGGGGTGTCAATAACGACAAAGCCTTTAGTTTAATCTGAAGGACGGATAATTAAACCTAAAGTTATGAAAACGATTCAATTGATTTCAAAAGAACAAGCAACAAAGACATTTGCTTTATTCATCATCTTGATGACCTTATTTTTTAGCCATCCTGCCCAAGCAGCTGACGATATTAAATCAGGAGACGTTTTATACGTATGGGCAAAAACAGGGCTAAACCTTCGCCAATCTCCGAGTATTTATGCCAAAAAACTATCTATCTTGATGCCAGGTTCTAGGGTAGAGGTCCTAGGGTTTACACAAAAATCTTTTGCCATTGAGACATTAGCCGCTACGGAGGAGGAAGAAAACCCCTTCGTAATCAAAGGGAATTGGATTTTGGTTCAAGTAGGGGACGTACAAGGCTTTGTTTTAGATACCTACTTGTTACCAATAGCAGCCCCCAAAGATGGGCAATCTATGAAGCATTATTTAATTGCTAGGAGTGAGGAGATTAGTGCCTTGGGCAATGAAGATGAAGCCGAGTATTCTTTTGGTGCAAATGCAATTGACGGAATGTCGATTAACTACGAAAGCGGAGAGGACTATAGAAATATCAGTATCGAATTACCTAATTTTACGATAGAGGATGGTTTTGTATTCTATAATTTTTTCAAGGACATTCAATCGAAATCAACTGCAGAAGATGCATCTGTTTCACTCTTCAAAAATTGGAAAGAAGAATTATTACTGTACAGTGAAGACGCTGAGATTATCTTCCAAATCATTGATGATAAATTGGTTATTTCGGAAGAGGAATTTATCGGATGCTAAGATGCACCCTTAATTTAGAATGAATTATTATGTTATTAATTTCTTAGATAATTCAACCTCAATAAACTTGTAGTGTAGTGGCAGTCACTTTCCTAAAGAGAGTGGCTGTTTTTTGCTTTGTACATTAAAGCTCCTCCAATCGCTCCATTAATGCAGTACGTTTTCTGACGGATACGGGAATTTGCTCCCCATTTTTCATTAATAAATAACCCCCTTCTGTTCGCACAAAGGATTGCACAAATTTCAAATTAACCAAATGGCTTTGATGTGATCTGAAAAATCGGTGCTGTTCCAATTGATTTTCAAAAGTCTTTAAGGTACGTGTCACCATTAATTTTTTACCTTGGTCAAAATAAAACATCGTATAGTTGTCACTGGATTCACACCGAACGATATTATCAATATCGACAACTTCTATTTTTTCTTGGGTATGCAAACACATGCGACTGGGTAGTTCATTAGGCTTACGAAAGGTGTCCGTCAAAACTTCTAGGTTTTCAACACTAGTACCCAGTTGAGTTTTGACGCGACGAATGGCGGCTTCCAATGCTTCTAATCCAATTGGCTTCAATAGATAATCTACTGCAGCAAATTTGAAGGCACGCAATGCGTATTCATCTGATGCCGTCGTGAAGATTATTTTTAAATTAATATCCGCTATTATTTCTAGAATGTCAAATCCGGTTCCATCTCCTAATTGAATATCCAAAAACAAAATGTCAGGTTGTTCTTTACGCAATAATTTTGCGCCCGAAACCACAGAGTCGGCTGTGCCGATTATTTCTATCTCTGGCGCAACTGCTGCGATGTCTGCTTTTAGTACTTGAATCGCCTGAGGCATGTCGTCTATCAAAATTGCTTTCATGGAGCTGTAGGTTAGTGTTTGATGGGGATACGTAGTAAAACCTTCGTGCCAGCAATCGTTCCTGTATCATGGACGATGTTAGAAATGACCAATGCCTCTCCTCGGTGTTCTCCAAAAAGAGCCGACAATCGTTCTTCTGTGACCGCCATCGCTGTGCTTTGGTGGCTCGGGTTATTGTTTTGTCGGAGCTGTGCCGATTTCTCACGACCCACACCATTATCGGTTATTTCACATAATAGTACTTCGCCCTTTCGGGAAAAATGAATGTTTATTTGTCCTTGCTCATCTAGATGAGAGACTCCATGTATGATTGCATTTTCCACAAAAGGTTGGATGATCATTGGGGGAACTTCGATCTCTTCAATATCAATATTATCCTCTACATCAATTTGAAAATTAAAAATATCAGGTCTGCAAAACTGTTCCATTGAAAGATAATTCTCTAAGGTCTTTACCTCTTCCTCTAAGCTGATAAAATCCTTTCGGGAATTGGATAGGATTTGGCGCATCAAAACAGCAAAACGGTTTATCTGTCTTCTCGCTTGTGCAAAATCCTTTAAAGCCACTAGTCCATTAATACTATTGAGGGCATTGAAAATGAAATGAGGATTCATTTGTAACTGCAAGGCTTTTTGTTCGACCTTTAGTAAATGGTTTTGTAATTCTAGTTCTTTTAATGTAGCCCGTTGCTTTTTTCGGACGGCATTCATTCGTATTTTATACAAGGTAAATATTAACAATAAAAGACCACTCGCGATGGCTAGTTTGAACCACCACGTTTGCCAGTAAGGTTGTTGGATGCCGAAGGCTGTCGTGATGACAGTACTACAGTTGTCCAAGGTGATGCAAGCTTGTGCCTTAAAAACATATTGCCCTGGGGCAAGATTGGCATAGTTGATGGTGTGGGTGGTGGAAAGGGGTGACCATTCTGTCTCACTACCCGCTAATTGCCACCTGTATTTTATTTGTTTTGGTCTTGCTAAGTTCGTCGCCCTTACTCTGAAGCCCAAATGGTTTTGGTCATGTGGTAAGATGAGCCCTTGCTTAAAAAGTCCAGTGGGTCCCAGCCATTTGTTAAAAGGAGTGTCAGAAACGGATTTGTAAAAAAGTTGAATGTCCGCTAGTCTTATCTTAGGGGGCGCAATGGCTTTAGTTTCAAAATTTTTACGATATTTCATGAGCCCATTCATAGTGCCAAACCAAATATTATTCTCTTGATCTTTAACAAAAGCATTTTGGCAAGTTTCAATTCCTAGAAACCCCTCGGCTTTTCCAAAGTGTTTGTATTTTTTAATACGATTACGGACGAGGTCATAAAGATCCAAACCCGTTTCCGTGCCTGCCCACAATTGCCCATCTTGCCCAAAGCCCAATAGGTAAATGTTAGCGGAGGATTTGGGGTTAGTTGTTTGGAGTTTCTTAAATTGAATGGGTTGGTTATTGTCGGCAACATAAATTCCTTTTCCGGCTGTTCCAACCCAGATGTTATCATATTTATCAAAAGCAATTGTTCTGACTGCGACCGTTGGGAGTCCATGCTGGGTGAAAAATATTTTGGTTTGAAAGTCAGCTGAAAAGTAGCCGACTTGCCCCATTCTAGTGGTAAACCAAAGTTTTTTATTCGGCCCAATTTTTAAACTTGTTATCTGGGTATTCGGCAATCCTTCTGCTTTTCCGTAAGGAAATAATTGAAATCCCAAGGTGTCTTTGTCGATGATTTTGACCAGCCCATTGCCATAGGTGCTCGCCCAGATATGCCCCAAAGAGTCTAGGACTAAACTGTTTATCCAGTTGCTAGGAAGCCCATCTTTTTCCGTAAGGAAATGGAAACCACTCGTGTCTTGATAAGCTAAGCCATGCCCTTCAGTACCTATCCAAATACGTCCTTTGGTATCTTCTACTAAGGCTTTGCATTTGACATCTAAGAATCCTTCATGCTGACCAAAATGTTTAATTTGACCTTTTTCTAAAATAGAAAATCCATACCCAGATTCGGAAAAAATTAAGCGATCTTGACGGTCATTATAGACCGCGTAGATATTGTCTCCTTTTAATCCCGTTGAAATACCATACTGTATAAATTCTTGACCCACGCTTTGTAAAAGTCCCTCTCCTGAAGTCCCTAACCATAGATTGTCCCAACTGTCTTTAAAAATGGTTTTGATGTTTTTGGATGCAAGACCATTTTTGTCATTAATTGCCGACCACTTTTTAGTATCAATATTAAAGGATTCAATACCATTATTAAGGGTGCCAATCCAGATTTCATTTTCGACTTGTCGGATAAATTGAGGGTGTCCATTATTTGGGATCTTCAATGCGGTTATAAAGGAATTATTTTCGGTGTCAAACAAAGTGATTCGTCCCCCAAAACTAGCGATCCAAAGCCGTCCCAATACATCCCGAAAGAGTGCATGAATGTCATTAGACTCAAGCCCATTACGTATAGAAAAACGTTGGTCAATATGCAAAGCCCATGCGCCTGTATTGGTTGCCACCCATTGTTCGTTATCTCTAAAAAAGAAGGAGCGAACAAATGCATTTTTTAATTTCTTATGCTTGTGTAATTGAAAGGGAATTTTCTGGGTATTTAAATAATACAACCCTTTTTCGGTTCCGACCCACAATAAACCATGATTGTCAATAGCCAAAGCCGTTACTTTGCGCGTATGTTGATTGGGCCAATGAACGATTTGAGTACTGTCTGCGGAATAGCAAATGAGCATTGAATTCGTACCAATCCACATACGTTGGTTATCTACTTTCAATGCGTTGATATAATTATCCGGTAGATTGAGGTTGGATTTGAATTGTAGTCCGTCGAATTGAGCGATGCCGCCTCCTTGCGTGCCCACCCAAAGGTAACCATCCAAATCCTCGGAAATGGCATAGACCTGACTTTGCGGAAGCCCTTCTTGCAATGAGTATCGCACAAAATTATGCTGCGCTATAGCTACTTGCGTACAAAAGAGCAAAAAGAAGAAAAGCAAACGGATATTCATCGGGTAAAGATAGTGATTTGTTCTTGTACGGAGTATTTGTTGGCTTGTTTAGTGTGTAAATCAGATAAAAAAAAACTTACCTAGCAAGTGAAATATTTTTGATGATGCGGTAAAAATCGTAATGTCATCTTGAAGTTTGTAGAGTAGGTTGCACAAAAAGTAACATTCATAGCAATCATATCGTTATCTTTTTTTACTTTGCAGTCCAAAATACCTCACCGCATAAATGACAACTATGTTTCGCAATTTTTTCTTGGCATTGGTCATGTTCATGACTTTCTCACTGAATGCCATCCCAACAAAAATTGAAGGGAGAATTAAGGGGGCAGAAAATATCAAAGAAATTTATCTTTATCCTAACAAAGCTTTTGGTTCTTTCAAGAAGCAAGTCATTCCTGTATTTCAAAAAGGTGTTTTTTCGATAGAAATAGACCTTCCTTATGCCCAAATGGGTGTGCTCGGTGTCAATGGGGAATACTTAAAAATTTACTTAGTCCCAGGAGCGAATATTGTCATTGATGCAGATGCGATGATTTTTCCGCAAGGTGTGATATATGCAGGTGCTGGCGGACCTGATAATTATTTGCTTCAACAATTCTATGAAATAGATCCACCTGTCCGTGAATTTGACAAGCAGTATTTTAGAATATATGGGCATCAATTTCCTTTTAGTACTCAGATAGCTGGCTATATGGGTTTGTATCATCCTGCGGATTATAGAAATCGACTGAACAAAAAGTACAGTAGAATGAAAGATCTATTGACCCATGTTCAATTTGAGCAGGCAACCCCTGATTTTCAGCGGTATTTAAAAAGTGAAATAGAGGGTTTTTTGAATTACAACTTACTCGGATACGTTTTACTCCATGCTAAAAGAGAAAAAATAGAGCTTAATTATTTTAGTTTAGAGCACCTACCGACAGGCAATGTGAATAGCAATTACTATCGTAATTACTTGATACTTAATAATCTGTATGCCGCTTCGCTTTTGGACGGCAATAATCCACGCGCACAGACTTGTTATCGGCTTGCGCAAAGCCAAGAGGAAGACTTACCGCTACAATATCTATTGTCAGAAATAATTGTGAATGCAGTTCGAAAAGGCGACGAAGAAACACTCCTCTTATTTGAAGAATATTTAAGTGATTATCCCAATACAACTTTTAGCAAAAAGATAGACAAAGTGATCTTCAAAGATCAATCCCGTTTTATTGGAGATGTGGCACCTGATTTCGCTTTAGTTACAGAAAACGGGACAGGTTTAGTCACCTTAAGTCAATTTAAAGGAAAAGTAGTTTACATTGATTTTTGGGCATCCTGGTGCAAGCCATGTCTTGAAAATTTGGATAAACTAGAAAGAGAAAAAAGAAAAATGGGCACTAGTGACATCGTCTTCATCACGATATCCATTGATGCCAATAAACAAATTTGGAAAAACACACTCAAAAATCGGGGTTATTCAGGCGTTCATTTGTATGCAGGGAAGAATAGCTCTGTAGTCAAAGATTTTAAAGTAAAAGGAGTCCCAAGTGAATTTATCATTATGAAAAATGGATACTTCGCGCCTACTCCAGAGGATTCGGATCCTGCTAATCTGATTTTGCTGTTGGAGCGTTTTCAGACAAAGTGATGAAAATTCCTGACACATAAAGTGTTTGAGCCGGCTTAACAGGATGATCGATACTATATTGATTTCGCTTCTTTAGACGAAAAAGTATTTGTTGATTTTAGACAGCAAGGAAATGCCCTATTGGATCGTAAAATTCAAGAGCAGAAAGACAAAGAAAATGAACCATCCGACAACTAAACGCGAAGGAAAAATTGATCGTCCTCAGGACAAAATGAACGTACCGCAGGTACAAGCGTTATCATGCAATTCATCACCTTAATAGAACAGTTTATCCGTTTTAGATTTCCTTATCTAAAATTATAAGCTATATTTGTCCCTTACTAAAACGAATGAAATGAAATCATCAACCTTCTTCATAATATGGATTTTTCTACTATCAAGCAGTTTGCTTTTTGCGCAAGCGACTCAATCTATCAGCGGCACTATCACCGATAAACAATCGGGCTACCCATTGATTGGGGCGAATATTATGACGCTTGGTTTAGAAAGCGACTTGGGCACGACTACCGATGAAAATGGATTGTTTCGGCTAGAAGGGTTGCCTATTGGACGGGTGGCATTGGAGGTGAGTTATCTGGGATATGAGCCAGCAATTTTGCCCAATTTGCAATTGACTTCTGCCAAAGAACTAGTAGTCAATCTGCAGCTTTCGGAAAGTATCAATGAGTTGTCAGAAATAGTCGTCAAAGCCAATGCAGATAAGCGAGAGGCGCTCAACAAAATGGCAACGGTGAGTACTCGGACTTTTAGTGTCGAAGAAGCAGGGCGATATGCAGGCTCGTTTGGAGACCCATCACGTATGGCTCAAAACTATGCGGGCGTTGCAAGTGCTTCGGATGATAGAAATGACATCATCATTCGAGGAAACTCGCCTATGTGTGTGCTTTGGCGGCTAGAAGGTATTAATATTCCTAGCCCAAATCACTTTTCAGTTTTGGGCACAACGGGAGGGCCTGTTAGTATGTTAAATATCAATAATTTGGCAACCTCAGACTTTATGTCTAGTGCCTGGAGTGCGGATTATGGAAATGCAACGGCCGGGGTTTTTGACTTGAAAATGAAAAATGGAAATAGTGGCAAGCGTGAGTATGTTGGTCAGGTAGGATTCAATGGTTTTGAGTTAGGCGTTGAAGGACCTTTCGTAAAAGGAAAAAATGCGTCTTATATTGCTAACTATCGATATTCTACTTTAGGCGTTTTTAAGGCGTTAGGGATTGATTTCGGAACGGGAGCCGCCATCCCTGAGTATCAAGACTTAACTTTTAAAATGAATTTTCCTACAAAAGGAAAAGGGGCTTTTTCTGTCTTTGGAATTGGTGGCGTTAGTAATATTTCGTTTTTAGCCGAAGACCTGAAAGAGGGAGAATCAAATTTATATTCCAATGGTCAACAAGATATCATCAATGCCTCTAAGACAGGGGTTGTCGGTGCCAGTCATGTGTATTTCTTTGATAAAAATACAAATACAAAAATTACGGTGGCTGCTTCTGGTGTCGTATCTAGTTTACAAGTTGACACCTTTGACCTAGAACTTAAGAATAAAGGAAATTTTTTGTATTACGATCAACGCCAGTACAAATATTCTGCAGATATCAAATTTAATAAAAAACTGAATGCACGACAAAATTTTGCTATTGGCTTTACCAATGACCTTTTTCGCGTGAAAAACATCGACTCTATTTGGACAGGCACTAATTTCTATACTCGATTGGATAATGATGAGTTATTGAATTTAATGCAAGGTTATATAAATTATCAACATAGGCTTTCGCCCAAAACAACTTTGAATGTTGGTATGCATGGACAATATTTTGGGCTAAATAATACAAGCACCATAGAGCCTAGATTAGGGATTAAGTATGCCATCGCAAAAAAGCAATCTATTAATTTTGGACTGGGTATGCATAGCCAATTACAGCCACTTAATTTTTATCTCTGGGAGTCAGAAGGTCAAACTAATCAACCAAACAAGGAGCTAGATTTTTCCAAAAGTCTCCATAGTGTGCTTGGACATGATTGGTCTTTTGGCGAAAATATGCGCTTAAAGACTGAGGTGTATTACCAATATTTATACAGCATACCCGTGGACACCTTCGCTTCTACTTATTCCATGATTAATGGAGGGGCTAGTTTTTTTACACCCAATCGTACAGGATTGAACAATGATGGGACAGGTCAAAATTATGGCATTGAATTAACTTTAGAGAGGTTTTTCTCCAAAGGGTTTTATTTCTTAACGACCGGATCCTTTTTTAAATCTTACTACACCGGAAGTGATGGGGTTGAAAGGTCCTCCTATTATAACAGCGGATATGTGATGAATGGATTAGTAGGAAAAGAGTTTAATCTTAATAAAAAAATGGTTTTATCCGTGGACACCAAGGTGGTCTATGCGGGAGGACGCAGATACACTCCGATTGATTTGGCAGCTTCGATAGTGGCAGAGGAACAAGTATTACAAAATCGAGATATCTTTGAAAAGCAATACGATCCCTATTTTAAAATAGATTTAAAAGTTGCCTTCCGCTTAAATGGAAAACGGATCTCCCAGCTTTGGTCTATGGACTTAACAAATCTAACCAACCATAAAAACTTATTTGCAGAGGAGTATGATGTGACCAAAAAAGAAATTGGAAAAGTTTATCAACGAGGTCTTTTTCCTAATATATTGTACCAAATTTATTTTTGAGGGCTTCGTCTGTTTCATTGAAGGTCATGCTGAAAGTAGTCAAAAGGCTAATTGGTTGCTACGCCATCTTGAATCCAGCCCGTATTTACATTAGCGTTGTTTCCTTCGTATTCAGTTACATAAACCCAAGCGGAGCCTCCGTCAGTAGTTTTGAAAATTCCGCCATTGACCCACGAAGGGTTGCTCACGTACAAGACGTTGGGATTGTTTTTATCCGCAAGGATGTCCACATAATTACTAGTCAATCCAGACTCCATAGCACCTAAATCTTTGGGGAGTCCATTGTTTTTGGCTGTCCAATTGATTCCCCCATCCGTTGATTGATAGACACCTCCTTGCCAAGTAGCTACCAGGTTGTGCCCAAAGAGTGATATAGAGTATGTTTGAGTTGTTGGGATTAATAACCATATTCATGGTTAAGTCATGAGGTAAGCCATTCATCTTCACCCAATTTACACCTAAATCAGTACTCTTAAAAAGGCCTTCACTAGTCGTTGTGTATATAGTCGTTGGATTGGAAAGATCTATCTGAATTCCGAGAATCATAGCGGTGGCATCAGCATCTACGGTGAATGCCGTCCAGCTTTCCCCAGCATCCGTGCTTTTATATATAGTCCCTTTAGTGCCAGCATCCGTCCAATAGTCACTAGTTAACCCAAAGTAGCCATTTCTTACAATGCCAACACCTGCGTAAATTATGTTAGGGTGAATGGGGGTTTATACTACCGATGGGAGCACTGTAGGAAAATTCATTTTCGGGTGGAAATCCATTCCGCTTCATTACCCAATGTTGACCACCATCAATGGACTTGAATACGCCTCCTCGCGACGCCAAGTAAAGTATTTGTGGATTAGAGGGGTCATACGCGATAGCCATATGGTTTTTGTTGGGGTCATCTTTTATGGATTTAAAAACACATTCTAAAAGGAGGAGGGTAGCAGTTGATGGCAATATACAAAATTTGGCCTTTTTTATCAAAAAAACAGAAGTTTAATTGTGGTATGTGAATGGGAAGTAATTGCAGAAATAAATGAATCATTAATATTTTTTATTTTTATTAGTTTAGTGTAAGTTGTTGACTGTCAACCTGTAAAGCATGGTTTAATCTGTACTTTAAAGATTATTTTCTATTATTTAGAGACAAAGCTTGCGTAGTAAAAAAAAAGGTTCTATCTTTGCAATCCCTTAGCGAACGAGCTAAGTGGAAAAAGAAAAAGTTCATTGACAGAGGAAGAAAAAGAAAAGGCCCGAAATAATAATATTTCAACTATGAAGAGTTTGATCCTGGCTCAGGATGAACGCTAGCGGCAGGCCTAATACATGCAAGTCGAACGGTAACAGCAGAGCTTGCTCTGGCTGACGAGTGGCGCACGGGTGAGTAACACGTACACAACCTACCTTTTAGAGGGGGATAGCCTCGGGAAACTGAGAGTAATACCCCATAGTATTGTGAAACGGCATCGTTTTACAATTAAAATTGAGGTGCTAAGAGATGGGTGTGCGGGTCATTAGCTAGTTGGTAGTGTAATGGACTACCAAGGCGACGATGACTAGGGGGCGTGAGAGCGTGATCCCCCACACGGG
>CAYRVZ010000052.1:0-13222 GCA_964427815.1 uncultured Saprospiraceae bacterium
CAGGATTTTAACTTGAATATTGGGATAGGCCTTAGATTTTAGCCGTTGGCGTTACGGGGTCGGGTATTTGCCAGGGTTGGCTTCATGCATCATTTTATTAACGGCCTCAATTACATCCTCTGTATTGGGTTTTGAAAAATAATCACCACTACTACCATAAGGACAACGATGCGCTTTAGCCGTAAGGCAGACTGGAGCAGAATCTAAATATTGATAGCCCCCTTGCACTTCTAAAACTTCGCGCATCATAAATGCACTTCCTCCTCCAGGTACATCCTCATCCAAGAAAATGATTCTATTGGTTTTCTTTAATGATTCTACGATGGTATGATTGATATCAAAAGGAATAAGGGTTTGTACATCGATTAATTCGATTGAGATGCCCATTTTACTTAAAATCTCTGCTGCTTTCGTCGCATATAGGACCAAAGGCCCATAAGTAACGACAGTTACATCTGCTCCATCTGTAATTGTTTCAGGTATTCCCAATGGCACTCTATATTCGCCAAGGTTTGCAGGCATTTTTTCTTTGAGGCGGTAACCATTAAGCACTTCGATCACAATAGCTGGATCTTTTGCCTCCAACAAAGTATTATAAAAACCAGCGGCTTGGGTCATATTTCGAGGTACACAAATGTAAATCCCCCGCATGGAACCCAATAACATGCCCATAGGAGAACCCGAGTGCCAAATACCTTCCAGGCGGTGTCCACGTGTACGGATGATTGCTGGGGCAGCTTGCGTGCCATCAGAGCGGTACCGTATAGTAGCCAGATCATCAGATAAAGGGGACATAGCATAAATCAAGTAATCTAAGTATTGAATTTCAGCGATGGGTCTGAGACCTCTTATAGACAAGCCAATCGCTTGACCCATGATTGTCCATTCTCTAATGCCTGTATCAAAAACACGTGTTTTCCCATATTTTATTTGCATACCTGCCATGGCTTGATTCACGCCACCTATTTTACCTACATCTTCTCCAAAAGAAACCATGTTGGGATGCTTTTGAAATAAGGCATCAAAATTAGCATTTAATATTTCATAACCACTCTTTATTGGAGCATCATCTGCATACTCAGCAGCCACAGGCTCAATCTTTAACGCACTGTCAGCATGTGGGCTATAAAGGTGCGTATGATAATCTTCTTCGGCTTCTGCGTACTGCGTATTGACCCAGTTTTGAAGCGTAATTTTACTGGGGTGGTCCTGTCCAGCCAAAGCGTACAACATCCGGCGTGCTTCTGCCAAAACTTCATGGGGTTCTGGCTGAAATAGCCCCATCGAACGCGCTACTGTTTCTTGTAAAAGGGTATTCTCCGGAAAAGCTTGTGCCAGACTCGCACCTTGTTCTTTTAATAAATTAAACTTTTCCTTAGCCGGTTGCTCCACCTTCTGCCAAGCTATTTTTTTATGCTTGGACACATAGTCTTTGGCGTCTTTTCGCATGGTTGCTTCCTCTGTAGCTGTCAAAAAACCTTTTTTGACAAGCCATTCTGCCATTTTCTTATTGCCATCAAAATCAATTTCCCATTGCAATCTTTCCTTATCCTTATAACGTTGATGAGAACCAGAAGTTGAATGACCCATTGGTTGTGTAACATCTTCTACATGCACCAGTGCTGGAGAATGATTCTTACGGCTTTTGTCAACGGCTTTTTTCATCGTTTTGCGCAAGCCCTCATAATCGTAAGCCTTGACAGTATAAATATCAATGCCTGGTTTGCCATCACCTGTGGACATGCCTGAAATCGCAGTAGAAATACTGGCTTTAGCCGTTTGATATTTTTTGGGTACGGAGATTCCGTAGCCATCATCCCATACAAAGACCACTAAAGGAACCTGGTTGACCACCGCAGCATTGATGGTTTCCCAAAAGGCACCTTCAGAAGTAGAAGCATCCCCAATAGTCGCTATACATACTTCCTCTCCATTTTTGGTAAATAACTCAGCATTCGGTAATTCGTCTAGTTCTTTATAAATTTTGGAGGCCAATGCGAGTCCAAGGGAGCGACCCATAGCACCTGCGGTCGTAGAAATATCGGCCACTGAGTTTAATTGAGACTCCATCAGGTTCAGACCCTTGCCATCTTTATCAAGAAATGGGGTTGCGTAATGACCTGACATTTGACGACCACCTGATAAGGGGTCATGCTTAGTATCTGCATAGAGCTCCGCGAATAGACCTTCAACCGAAACTTGATTTAAGGCAAATAAAATCGTCTGATCTCTATAGTATCCAGAGCGATAATCGCCTTTGCGAACACTTCTAGCAAGCGAAACTTGCGCTAATTCTTTTCCATCTCCAAAAATCCCAAACTTGCCTTTCCCAGACAATACATCTTTTCGTCCCTGTACGCTACACTCTCTACTCACTAAGCAAGTCCAATAATCGGCAATAGCCTCTTGCGCTAATTTTGACTTTTTGGGTTTGGCCGGAATATGTGCTATAGTATCAATCATTATTGTTTCTTTAGGTTAGTTTCATAACGAAATAGGGGAGGATTGGTTCGCAAAAAGGGCGAAACCCAGTAAAGCGAAGATAGGAATTTTTAGTCAGAAATACGCCATTTTGAGGTCTTTTTTGTATGTTTGCACAAAACTCATTGGATCTATGCGCAAGATTGTCGTTTTAACGGGAGCAGGTATAAGTGCAGAGAGTGGTATCAACACTTTTAGAGATTCCAATGGATTGTGGGAAAACCACGAAGTAATGGATGTGGCCTCTCCAGAAGGCTGGGTACGAGATAGAGAGTTAGTGCTTAGATTCTATAATGATCGACGCAGACAACTAAAAGAAGTCGTACCCAATGAGGGGCATTTGGCCTTAAAAAGGCTTGAATCTGCTTTTGAGGTCAATATCATTACGCAGAATGTGGATGATTTGCATGAACGTGGAGGTTCTACAAATGTCATGCACCTACACGGCTCCTTGCGCAAGGTGCGATCGATAAAAACTGGAAAAGTTTATGATTGGACAGAAGACTTGAATTCAGGGGATACCTGCGAGGCAGGTGCTCAGATGCGACCACACATTGTCTGGTTTGGAGAGGCAGTCCCGATGTTGGATTCTGCCGCTCAATTGGTCAGAGAAGCAGATATTGTCATCATTATCGGGACTTCGATGCAAGTATATCCAGCAGCAGGTCTTTCTAATGTGGCAAAAGAAGAGGCTCTGCTGTATTATATTGATCCGAAGCCTTCTCCTACTGTGGCATTGATCAATAATCCAAATGCGACTATTATCAATGCAAATGCGAGTATGGGTGTTCCTGCTCTTGTGAATCAATTATTACAAACTGAAAAATCAACTTAAATGCCCAAACCGTTATTTTTTGTATTTTTAATATTACTTTCGTCTAAATTGATTTTTGCCCAAGCTTTTAATTTGACGGCCCATCAAAATGCGCTGGGAAATATCAAAGCTGCGGCCCTAGACAAAGCTTCTTATGGTAATCCCTCTTCTAATGTCTTTTATGAAGGGTTATCTTTTTTTGCAGGTGTTGAAAATCGTTTTGTTGGGACGGATATTCGGGGTTTCGCACTGGGCGCATCTTATACCTTAGACCAAATGGGTAGTTTTCAAGTGGGCATCAATCGCTTAGGAATTGAAGGGCTTTATTTGCAAGAGTTATCTTTTGGATACGCTCGAAAACTGGGTAAGAAAGCCGCTATTGGTGGTAATTTACTTGTTTTTAGCCGCCAAGCAGATCGGTACGAAAATCACCAATCTATTTCGTTTAATATTGGAACTCAATTTGCCCTTTCGGAAAATGTGCAAGCAGGTATTTTGATTAGCAATCCCTTGCCAGATCGTAAAGAAAATCCTAGTTTTAATTTTAATAGTGAGATAGCAGTAGGAGTGGCTTGGCGATTAACAAAGCTGACTACCTATTTTGAAATAGCTAAACCACAACAAACTAAGTATGAAATAAAAACAGGTATAGATTATCGACCTGTTACGGCGATTTCTATTCTTGGGGGTGTGTCGCTTGCTGAACAAGATCTGAGGCCATCACTGGGGCTAACATACCGGTTAAAAGGGTTGGCCTTGACAGTGAGTGGAGCTTTTTATAACCAGCTTGCTCCTGGGATGAGTATAGGGCTGGTGTATGCTCCTTCAAATTCAGAATAACCATCTTTTTGATGTCAGATTCATTTTCTGTTTCTAGTTGATAGAAATAAACGCCCGTTGATTTGAATACAGATTCAGAAAGGGAAAATCGATTCATTCCTTTCGGAAAAAAATGCTCAACGCTATATACTGGAGAGCCATTTGTATCAAAAATATTTAGCTTCGCCAAAGTAGGTTTTGGATTGAAAAATCGAATAGCCGTTGTTTCATTAATCGTCTTGGATCTATTTTCAAATAATCTAAAAGCACTTAATGTTTTTTCGTCAAATGCTAGTTTTACACCGCGTATGGTCTCGTTATCATCGTATGCAATGGATTTGGTCTTTCGTTCATCTATACTGATGGCATCCCTTAGATCAATATCGTGGTCTGGACGGACCAGAAGCATGAACTGCCCACTTTCAACACTTGAGACACTAAAGGAAAGGCTATTTTCTTTTATTAAATAGTCCTCACGATGGCAAAAACCTATAGTCGATATATTTAATAGTTCTATTCCATATAATTCTAAGTCAAACTGACAAGCTAAGATGTCAGATTGTGTTACCTGAATAGGAATAGTATAGACATGCCCCGCTTTAAGATAGCGATTTTTTGTATTTAGAATTAGGTTTCCTGTTGTGTAAATGGACTTGTGTTGAAGCGTGTTTGGGGAGGCGGTATTATTCAGGTCTCCTACTTTTATTGCAACAAAATTTAAATTATCTTTTTCTTCAAAATGCTTGCTTTGGGCACAAACACCAAAAGGATTAGAAATTGGAGGGGTACAGTCGGCATCATAAAAACGCCAAGAGTCCCTATCTTGTACATTGTTTTTGCTCAAAAGAAATTTTCTAAGTTGTATAAAATCTTCTTCTGAAGCAGATCCATCTCCATTTATGTCTGCCGCCAATTTTTGATACGGAGAGTCAAATTGTTGATACTGAATGGCTTCTCTTAGTAAATGCAAATCAATTACATTGACTCCATTTTCAAAGTCATCTTCTTTGGTTGGAACAATAGAGGAAAAGGAAATATTTTGGAGGCTGGGCAGGTTAAATTGTCCCGTAGGTTGAGAGGAAGTAGTGAATGGCAAAGAATGCCCTTGCTCGTCTTTCAGTATTATTTTTACCCCCTCAACGCCTATACCAAAATCTGTGAACAACTGACCAGTTATGGGTTGTTCATTATTTCGCTTGCTCAAAGATTGCCCAGCAATTCCCTCTAGAACGCAGATTGAAATAAAAAGAAAGAGTAAAAGTCTTTCCATGAGTGATGATATTAAAGCATTGTATAAGTATGAGGGATCAATGGAGGAAAACAACAAGCTTTGTTAGCCTTGTGATGTTTATTTGATAATACAAAGATAAAGTTTAAAAAAATAAGTAAAATGCCCGAATTGCGGTAAATAATAAAATATAATACTTTATAATATATAAAATAAATATAATGTATAGGAATGCTGCCAGACGAACTGATTATTTGGTTTTTATAACTTTTATCGCAACGCGCTGATTCTTAGTCTGGTTAGCTGCCGAATGATTGTTGGTTAGTGGTTTGGTCTTTCCATAGCCTCGATACTGGATCTGGTTGGAATCTACTTTTTTCTTAATAATGAAGGACGCAATAGCTTTAGCTCGATTATGAGAAAGTTCTTGGCAATATATATCGTCGCAGTTGCTATTCGTGTGCCCACCAACTTCAATAATAACTGTTGGATTGGCTTTTAAATATTTGACGATTTCGAAGAGTGTCGGCAAGAAAGAGGACTTAATTTTATAGGAGTTCGCATCGAAACGTAGATTCTTGATGGAAAATTCCATGCCTTCCTTTATGGTAGCATTTAATTGTGGTACACGACTTTTCTTCGACTTATTTTGGGTGATGACTTTTGGGCTATAGTTTCTGAGGCAGATTTGAAACTCACCCGCATCCTGTTGTGCATCTTGGACACTTATTAAATAAGTTTGTCCTGGGATTAGGTCATTTTTACGTAAAGACACAAATTTTCGTCCAGGTCTAGATCTTGCACAGCCGATTAAGCTAATCTGGTTAACACAATCTCCTGCAAATAAAACGAATTCAGGTTGTTTTAGCACTTTCCTACTCTTGCCGATTCCTTTGACGGTAATCTTTAATACGGAGCCTTCTGCCACAAATTTAAACCAAATATCTTTTCCAAAGTTGGCAAAACATGTGGCCATGTCAGAACCAGAATGCGTGGCATCAAAAGTAGCAAATTGCCCTGTTTTGGAGCACCATTTTTTTGGGCTTGATATTTCATAGGCGCTTTCGCAAAAATCGTATGGACTTTGGGCTGGTAGTTTAACGACCACCATCAACAGGGTAATACTAAGGAATAATTGGGATATCTTCATCAAACCATTAAACGGTATTTCCTAATAGAATAGTTGCAAATAAAGTAGATTTAATAGATGATTAACAATGAATTCACCCCAAAATAAATCAAGTAAAAAACTATTTTTGGATTTGCTCCAAATTAAACCTAAACCCTTGTAACTCGTTGATAAATAGTGTTTTAACATTTATATAAGGAGTATAAGCAGGCCGTTTCGTTGCGTTACCGTCAAAGAAAAACTGAGTTATTCACCATAATGCTTCAAGTCCCCATCTAAAAGTAGCACAGCACTTGCCTCTTCTTTTACCTCCATAGCAGCCTGTTGTACTTGCACCTTACTTCCGAGAATTGTTGATTCTCCACTCAAGCTAGCGGTTATTTTATCAACGGATCCAAATAAAACCAAATTCACATTTCCACGTAACTGAGTCGTTAACTCTTCTAACTCAATTTGGATTTTCATTTCCATATCCCCTTCCAAGTCTAGCTCCATCTGCTCACCATGAAAATGAGCAATAGCAATCGATTTTACATCTTTAGCGGTCAGGTCTTCTAGGGAAGGCATTGTTACAAAAATCTCCAATTCATTCTGGCTTCCTGCCATAATCATTAATCGCTCCTCCATTACTTGGATATCAATGTCACTTTCTTTTTGTAGCCCTCTGACCTTCACTCTAAAAATATCCCCTTGCTGAATGTGTAAGGCAACGTCTCCAGATATTGAAATCGAATTAAAATCCTTAACAGGAAAGACTTGTACCCCACTTATGACTTCTGCTAAAGAAGACAAATTTTCATCTTCAAGCGCCAGCCCATGGTCCGTCATGATTACTTCTTTTCCGAGCAGAAATCTAGCCGGTTCATTCGTATTTAAATGCAAGTCTAAGGCATCCAACCCTTCACCCAAAATGATTTTTTTTCCGATGGGAATAAATAATTTTAACCTTACTTTTTGTGCACGAAAACGCTCACCTTTAGGAATAAAATAATTTGAGGGGATAGTCATGTTATTCTTTGAGATACTTATTTCATATTCAAAATTATTAGCACCATTATTGGCATCTTCTCCATTCCCGCCAAGCGCTTTTTGAATCTGTATTAGCTTCAATTGACCATCCTTTGCAGGTAAAACTTCTAAATCTACTTCTCCCCATTCCAACTTGACCATTCCACCGCCCCAATGTATTTTTCTAGCATCGTTATTGGCGATTTTTACTCGCTTAAGATTCACCTTTAAGGGCTCATTCTCAGCCAGATTACCCATGGATATGACTTGCTCATGCTGACCTTGAACTCTAAATTCTTTAGAGATGTTTGCAACTGCGTAACTTACACCTAGCCAGCCAAAGCCCCATAGCCCTACAAGTCCCCATACCCATATTTTACGGGGTCTGGAGCCATACACAACACGCAGAATTCTAAGAATAAAACCCATAATCGGTGCCGCTACTAATAAAAATAGACTTCCTACGCCCACCCGAAATGCAAACAAATTTGTAGGCATGTAAAAATCAGCCTGAGAGATTCCGACCATAGAAGAAAGAACAAGTGTCACCCAGCTTAATATTAAAAATACAATTAAAATTCCCCCTACTATCTTTAAGAAAGGACGAGCTGCATGGCTGATCCCTAAAATCACAGTGGATAGAATGCCTCCAAGAGTGGTCAATAGATTGGATTTTATCCTACCTTCTCCATCTTTTCTTTTTTTTTTACTGGAGCCAAATGTATTAAATTTTTCCGAAAGGTTTTCAAATTCCTCGGATACAGAATTAGCAATACTTTGGACGTTGATTGGCTCTCCTTTCATGGCTAATCTATCCGCAGAAGATTTAGCTACGGGCATTGCAATCCATAGAATAACATAAATCGGTATAGAAGCAAATCCAGCTACAGTAAACACAACAAAAGCAATTCTCAGCGAGATGGGATCGGCAATACCCAAGTAGGCAGCTAGCCCCGAAGCGACCCCACCGATAACCTTTTCTTCAGCATCTCTAAACAATCTTTTTCCAGGATTAAACCCAGATCCATTAGGTTTCTTTTTTGCGGAAGCCCCAGTAATAATATCTTCGTCTTCTACTTCTGCTCCAAACATCTCAGGTGTCCCCATAATATCAATGGCTGAATTGACATCAGCCATTGTCACAATAGTACGTGGATGAATATTTTCTTTAAAAAGTTCTGCCATCCTTGTTTCGATATCAAAAAGAATTTCTTCAGTGGCCTCAGATGCTTTAAAATGCTTTTCGATGGTATCCAAATACCAACTTAGGTGGTCGTAAGCATCCGTATCAATAGTTACTGGGTGTCCGCCAAGATTGATGTTTAATATTTGTTTCATTCGTCTGGATTTATGGTTTTGTGGTTATGCTTTGATTAAGTTATGAGTAGTGGCAGAAACGGCTTTCTCCAAGTCCTGCCAACTGGAAAATAGGTTCACTAAGAATTGCGAGCCATTTTCCGTAAGGGAATAATATTTTCTTGGTGGACCCGATTTTGATTCCTTCCATGAATATGCTAGCAATTCTGCTCTTTTTAATCTAGAGAGTAAAGGGTATAAAGTACCCTCGACGACTATAAGGTTTTGTGATTTTAACATGTTGATGATATCCGAAGGGTAGGCCTCGCCCTCCTGATTGATGATGGCCAAAATGCACATCTCTAAAATTCCTCGTCGCATCTGAGCTTTTGTGTTTTCTAACTTCATTGTTCTACTTTATGGCAGCTTTACCGAATCACCTTAATTCATTGCTTTCAACAGTACAAAGAAAAGGTTTTATATAGTACTATGCAACACAAGGTAGCTTATAAGACCTATTACTCGGCTAAACCTAGTATAAAGCCCGATGAAATCGCCCAAATACTCGACAAATAAAGCTAGGTCTGTATAATCTGCAGCTTTTATAAGGAATAAATCCAAAAAAAGCACTTCGAATTGCATTCGGACTATGCGGTAGTAATTGATGTGCTAGAGAAACCTGTTAATAAAGTGTTAATTTTATTGAGTAGTTATATTTCTCTTGTATTATATATTTAAAACCATCACCTTTGCACCCGTTTAACAAGCAGGACGATTTAAAGTATTCTATATGAGTAGCCAAATACCAATTGCACATACCGTTTCAGAACGTTTTCTAAGATATGTTCAGATAGACACCCAATCTGATCCAAAATCAGATACCTGTCCTTCTACAATGAAACAGAAAGATCTTAGCAGGCTTCTGGTAGCGGAATTACTGGATATGGGTATCACGGATGCAGCTCTTTGTGAACATGGCTATGTGTATGCCACCATACCCTCTAACACAAATAAAGAAATACCTACTATTTGTTTTTGCTCCCACGTGGACACGGCTCCAGATGCAAGTGGAACAAATGTAAAACCTATTGTACACAAAAATTACGACGGAAGTGTATTAGTGTTGCCAGACGATACTTCCGTTAAAGTGGATCCAGCTCATCATAAGGACTTAGGAAAAAAAATAGGCCATGATGTGATTACGGCATCTGGCAAAACACTATTGGGTGCAGACGACAAAGCCGGCATTGCGGAAATCATGGATGCCGCGGCTCATTTGATTGCTCACCCAGAAATCAAGCATGGCACCATTAAGATACTATTTACACCAGATGAAGAGATTGGTAGAGGAGTGGATAAACTAGATACTGTTCGATTGAATGCTGACTTTGTTTATACTATGGATGGAGAAGAAGCAGGTAGTGTTGAAGATGAAACCTTCTCTGCTGACGGAGCGGTCATCACCATTACGGGAGTATCTCAGCACCCAGGCTATGCAAAAGGGAAGATGGAAAGTGCTATTAAGATTGCGGCTGAAATTGTAGAGGCGCTACCTAAGGATCGCTTGTCACCAGAAACTACATCTGGAAAAGAAGGTTTTATTCACCCGACGAGGATAAACGGACTCATCGAAGAAACAACAGTTGAATTCATCATTAGAGATTTTGATGATGAAAAACTAGCAGAACATGGTGTCTTTTTGCGCAAGCTGATGGACAAAGTCTTGGAAAATTATCCAGGCAGCCAGGCAAAGCTAGTGATTACCGAGCAATATCGTAACATGAAAAACGTCCTCAAAGACTTTCCGCATGTTACCGAATACGTAATGGAAGCGATGAAACGAGTAGGCTTAAAAGCTAAAAAAGGCAGTATCAGAGGAGGTACTGATGGGAGTCGTTTATCATTTATGGGATTACCAGCACCCAATATTTTTGCAGCTGGACATGCTTTTCACTCCAAACAAGAATGGGTCACTATTCAGGATATGGAACTCGCCGTGAAAACGATTGTTCACTTAGTTCAAATTTGGGAAGAGAAAGAAAAATATTTGACTTGAACTGAATGTTAAGGAAAATACCGAATATAATTTGCTTTTAAGGGCGTTTTTGCTAACTTTGCAGTAAATTAACAGAGAAAAAAGCATCGAGCTTCGAAGTAAGAAGATAACAACAAGTAGTACATACAGTTCGATGCCATTTATTTTATCTAAATTTCACGTTTATTATGAATACAGGAAAGACTTCTGTAACAAAGATTGGGGTGTTCTATGATGGGAATTACTTTCTACATGTTAGTAATTTTTACAACTATGTACACAATCGACAATCTCGCATTAGTTTCGCAGGGCTACATTCGTTTATTCGACACCAAGTAGCACTAGATGAAAATGCAGATCCTCGTCTCTGCCAAATAGTTGATGCGCACTATTTTCGAGGAAGACTAAATGCAAAAGAGGCAAGTCAAAAAGGCAATCAACTCTATTATGATAGAATCTTTAACGAGATTTTGATGATGGAGGGTATTACAGCACACTATCTTCCAGTCAGAACCTACCAAGGAGTGAGACAGGAAAAAGGTGTAGATGTGTGGTATGCATTAGAGGCGTTAGAATCGGCCTATTTGAAGGATCTTGATGTAATTGTTTTTATCACTACAAATGGTGATTATAAGCAATTAGTTCGAAAATTGAATAGAAAGAATGTACGCACGATGGTGTTATACTGGGAATTTGAATTTGTGGATGATTATGGTACTGAAAAGACCACGAAGGTAAGTCAAGACTTGTTGTCAGAGGTAACTTACTCGGTGCCGTTGCATGACATTATTGATGAGTCGGATGACGATAATCCATTAATTCAAAATTTATTTGTTTTGCAATCAGTGGACATACCCCCTCCTACAGTCACGGTTCGAGACAATGGAGAAGAATTGCATGAAAGCACTATTCTCTCGTTGAAGAGTGGCTATGGTTTCATTAACTATCCACCCAATAACTTATTTTTTCACTTTAATACTTTGATTGGTACTAATCATGAAGACCTAGCCCCAGGTGAAGTCGTCACTTTTAGTTTGGCTCAAAATGAGAATGGTCAAGACATTGCTATAAATGTGACTTTGATTAGTGGAGAGGAGCAAGTGGATCTTTCGACGGACGAACCACTTGTGGAGGGTGATGAATTCTAGTCCTAGTTGAAACGATTAAAGGGCAAGTACCGACTGGTGCTTGCCTTTTTTATGTTAAAAAAAGTCGTAAAATAGTAGGACATCAACTTTAGCGTTGTATTTTTACAAAAACAAAAATCTATAATGGTCAAAAAGCTCAGTATTGTCCTTATCCTTTCTTTTGTGTTTAGCATGGGCCTGCTTGCGCAAAAATATTCAAATGCTTTTTTAGAAATCGGGGTAGGGGCCAATGGTCACGGACAAGCAGGGGCTTTAGTGGCTCAATCGAATGACATTTCCACTGCTTTCTGGAATCCAGCAGGATTGGGAAAATTAACAGTAGGTTTTCAATTTGCGGCCATGCATGCAGAATGGTTTGCAGGTGTGGCTCAGTATGATTATTTGGCTGCAGGAAAGAATCTTGGAGATAAAGGATTTGCTTCCATTTCTTTAATTCGATTGGGCATAGACAAAATACCCAATACACTTAGATTGATAGAGCCTGATGGGACCATCAATTACGATAATATTACAGAATTTTCTGCTGCGGATTATGCCTTGTTATTATCTTATGGTAGTCTTTGGACAAAAAATCCTGCCTGGAGTTATGGTGGATCGGCTAAAATCATTCGTCGATCCATAGGTCCCTTTGGAGGCGCTTGGGGATTTGGGTTAGACGCAGGTATTCAGTACGAAAAAGGTAAGTTTTCTGCGGGCCTTTTGGCAAAAGATATAACCACTACGTTTAATGCTTGGAGTTTTACCCTGACCGAAGATGAAAAGGATGTTTTCAACCAAACCAATAATGAAATACCCAAAAGCTCTGTGGAAATAACAAGACCCTCCTTTATTATTGGCGGAGGATATGCCACTCCTTTCAAAGAGAAATGGGATTTGCGGACAGAGATAGACTTCGTTTTTACAACGGATGGACAACGAAACGTGCTTGTTTCCTCTAAGACAATTAATATGGCTCCTAAACTAGGGTTGGTCATTGGGTACAAAAAACTGGTTTATTTGAGAGGGGGAATAGGCCAATTTCAACGAATCAAAGATGAAATCAAAACGGATGTGACCCACCTGATTTTTCAACCCAACCTAGGGCTCGGACTTAGATTTAAACGGGTGCAGTTGGATTACTCTTTCAATAATTTGAATAAATCAAGCAATCCTTTTTATGCGCATATTTTCTCTTTGACTTTAGATTTTGAGCAAAAGAGCAAATAGTTTGGGGAATTGGTTACTACGATTAGCTTTTGTTTTAGACTCAAAAGCCCATCGAAGG
>CAYRVZ010000053.1:0-13023 GCA_964427815.1 uncultured Saprospiraceae bacterium
ATACATTGCCTTATCAATAGTATTAATAAGCTTATCTTTTTGTACAAAGAAGAAAAAAAAAGGGCCATCTCTTTAGAGATAGCCCTTGTAAAATTTTTAGCGTAAGATTAGAACTTACGTCCTTTCAACATACCATGCCAGTATAAGTTAGGCAAAGCATAAGCTTTAAGCGCATACATACTGTAACGTTCTTTGCTTTGGTCAAACGGAAAAGATTCCATTGGTTTTTTGTTATAATCAAATTCGGCCAAAATCAAACGACCATATCCCGTCACTAAAGGACAAGAAGTATATCCATCATAAGCCGCCGGCAAAGGTTTGTTTTGATGTGCTGCATTTAGATTTGCCACTAGGGTAGGCGCTTGCTTACGTATCGCAGCCCCTGTCTTTGAGGTCGGTAGATTGGAGCAATCTCCGATGGCAAAGACATTCGCAAACTTAGTATGCTGTGTCGTATATTTATCTACACTGACCCATCCCGTGTCAGCGGCAAGTGGGCTGTTTTTTATAAAGTCCGGTGGTCCCATTGGAGGCGTTACATGCAACATGTCATATTCTAATAGGATTCTATCTCCCGTAGCTAATACTTCAAAAGTAGCTTCTTTCTTATCGGCATCAATGGAAACAAGATTATGTCCAAACTTCGTATTAACTTTGTTTCTAGCAATAATCTTATCCAATGTATCCTTATATTTCTTCACTGCAAACATACCGCCTCCAGAAGACGCAAATACAACCTCTACATCGTTGTTGCGGTTATGCTTTTGTAAGTAGTGGCAAGATAAATGCATGATTTTTTGCGGAGCTCCACCACACTTAATGGGCGTGTTGGGCTGTGTAAAAATCGCTCTCCCTTTCTTTAGGTTTCTTAGATTTTCCCAAGTTGACTCGACCGTTTCAAAGCTATAGTTGGAACAAACACCCGTGCCAGGCTTACCGACACTTTCTTTTAGACCAGGGATAAGATCCCAGTTGATTTGGATTCCTGCCGTCACGACCAAGTAGTCATAAGTGAATGAATTACCATCCTTAGTCGTCAAAGAATTATTCAGCGGGTCAAAAGATTCTACAAATTCTTTAATCCAAGTAGCTCCTTGTGGGATGAAGTCTGCTTCATCCTTTTCAGAAATACTCTTGTCAAATACTCCACCACCGACAAGTGTCCAGATAGGTTGGTAGTAATGCTTTTCGCTAGGTTCAATGATAGCGACTTCTAAGGGGTTCTCTTGATTTCTCAAAAGCGCTGCAACTGCCAATCCAGCAGTACCTCCTCCTACAACGATTACTTGATGATGTGCCATAACTAAATTATTTTTGTCAATTTTATGTGATTAATATTAGCCTAAATTTTTTCCAAATAATCGGCCAAAAGTACTCAAAAAGCCTAAAGCTCTCTGCATATCTGAATTTCTCATTTCTCTCATCATGCCAAACAAACCCACCTTCTTCGGGGGCGTATTGGTACTCTCTGATAATGCGGATGACGCTGCACTCATTATCTTTAGTGTTTTGACATCAAACATGTCTCCCTCTAGGAGCTCTTTCATTTCGTCAGTGCTCATTAGCTTAGCGAGCTTTGTCGTTACACCAAATAGTTGCGCTGCAAAATCTTGAGGATCGATACCTTTTTCAATGGCACCTTGCATGATATTGTCAAAACTATCAGCAGCCATCGCAATCAGACCTGAACTTTGATCCATCATACTTAGCATTTCAGTCATCTGTTTGACCACTTTGGGTGCCGTTAATTTTTCCGCAAGGACTAAGGCCGAACCCAATCGTTCATTAATATCAATTCCTCGTGTAGCGGCAGCTTCCACCGCACCATCTGCCATGTCAACGGCCATGCTGACCATCCCAGAACCTTGTGCGGCCATATCTGTCAAAGCATTTATCTGCTTGACCATGGCTGGTGCTGTTAATTTTTCAGCTATTTCTAAGGCACCTCTCAGTCTTTCGTCGATATCTACTCCTTTTTCAGAAGAAGTACGTGCGACATCATCCGCCATATCCGCGACCATACTCACAATACCCGGTAATTGATCTACTGCCGATACAACATGGTCAATCTTTCCGACCATAGAAGGGGTCGTTAGTTTTTCGGCTATTGCCAAAGCAGAACGAAGTCGCTCGTCAATATCCACACCCTTATCCGCAGCAGTACTAACGGCATCATCAGCCATATCCGCAACCATGCTGACCATGCCTGGGGCTTCGTGTATCTTATCTAGTGTCGATTCTATAACATCAAGTCTATCCAAAATGCGATTCATAGCGGTCACTACACGATCGTCATTTAGTCTAGCTTCTAAGGCTTTACTTGCTTGAGTATCCATTTTTAATACTTATTTTTTCTTTGGGAAAAGTAAATTCCAGCAAAATTTATGTTTGATAGGCGCAATGAAAGGTCGATTATTCCTTGTTTCGCTGTGGCAAATATAACAATAACATTTAGAATGAAAAAAAAAGTAAGAACCTTTTTTTAAAATAAGAGACTATTTTTAGCTTTTAACGGTGTAGTGTGATGTACGTCACAAAAAATATAGGCATCGCCAGATTTATTTGGCTCGAAAAATAGTTATCGCAATAAATTTTCGGATTTAAACCCACACTGACCTGGCAACTAATCCGATAGCTTTCGGATGTGCAGATCATTCCAGTTTTATTGGGCTCTTGATTTAAAAAACAATACGTTTAGTCTCCATAGCGTCTTTCGACAAAAGTTGAACAGAAAGGTTTGACTATTTACAAAGTTGTTTTTTGGGAAAACTTCTAGTAAATACCATTTTGCATTTGGAACTTCCTCCCATTCCAATAAAACGGTAGGGCTTGGATTTATTTCTTCATTATCGGTCGGATAAACGAGTTGGGCGGATTGAGTAATAGTACCCATATTAGGCACGAAAGCATTTTTAATATAATCTCGTTTTGGTTTCAAGTAATCACCTTGCATGACCATCGCTTGACCGTGTGTAAAATTAAGGTGTTGGCAATGATAGTAGGACATGGCGTTGGTTACAGAGGGATGAATATTTGTTCCACAATAATCTGTAGCTTTTATTATAGAATTACATTTTTCTAGAATTCAATAATCTGGTGGTGTGTCGCAAATCATATCTGCCACAGTCTCACAATTTTGAGCGCAAGAACTACTTGTATCTATTTCCATGGACAATGGGGCAGATTCGTTGGGGTTGTATTGCAGATCCATCTTGAAGGTATGTAGCAGACTAAAAAAATGACCTAAGCCATGGGTAGCAAGCAATTTGTTTTGGAAGTCAATGAGATTTGATAATACGATATAATCATTGGTGAAATCATAAGACCACCGGAGTAACTCCAAAACTAGTAAGAATTTCTTTAACGATAAAAATATTAATCGCCGTACTGTCAAAAGCTTGATTACAAATACCTATTGTAAAATTACTTGTAGGATCGGTAAACAGCGATGATTTGTCTAAGTAGTTTAATCCCTTTAAATAGAACGTGAATCCAGTGCAGCCTAGAAGAGCTTGTAGAAATATTAAGCGAACAATTGTCTCCTGCTGAGATAAATGAGCTTAAGAAAAATCTGCTGATTGATTTAAGCTAGAGAAGTATAGATTTTAAACTGCCTGGGGCTCAATATTGTGGTTTATACCCGTTGCCCTTCAACCTCCTATGGTCGTCGTGTCTAAGGAGGCGACTACTTATTGTATTAGAGCCCTTTCACTTCACTAGCTACTTTCCCGATCACGTCTTTTGCATCCCCAAAAAGCATCTTGTTTTTGTCATGAAAGAATAACGGATTTTGAATGCCCGCATATCCAGGGCTCATGCTTCGCTTGATGACTATCGTTGCTTTTGCGTCTAATACTTCTAAGATGGGCATGCCATAGATAGGGCTGCCGGGATCGTCATTTGCAGATGGGTTGACCACATCGTTGGCTCCTACTATGACCACGACATCGGTACTACCAAAAGCGGCATTCGCTTCCTCTAAATCTAGTAACTTAGGGTAGGGTACATCTGCTTCCGCCAATAATACATTCATGTGACCTGGCATCCGACCGGCTACTGGGTGGATGGCATACTTGACATCCACACCATTTTCGGATAACAAATCATCTAATTCTTTTAAGACCTTTTGGGCTTGCGCTACAGCTAAACCATAGCCCGGAACAAATATCACGGAGTCAGAATAGTACAATTGAATGGCTAGGTCATTTAACCCAATCTCTTTGACTATCTGACCATCCACTCCCGCTTTTGCGCCAGCAGCAGCACCTCCACCAAATCCACCTAAAACGACACTCAATAAAGAACGATTCATCGCATTACACATTAATACGGTCAAGATCGTACCGGCTGCTCCTACAAAAATACCACCCACTATCATCACCAAACTGCCATAAATTAATCCCGCTGCTGCCGCAGATAATCCAGTAAAGGAATTTAATAAAGAAATGACTACAGGCATATCTGCTCCGCCTATCGGGGCCACAAAAGAGAATCCATAGATCATACTCGCAATCATGACAATAACGGCTAGCGTCAATCCGCCTGATTGACCCTGCATATACAAGTACACGGCCACCCCGATCATGCCCAATAACAAAATGATATTAAGAATACTGTGTCCATTAAAAGTGACATGTTTGTCTTTGACTTTTCCATCTAATTTTAGATACGCCAACATACTGCCTGTAAAGGACACGCCACCTATTATTAACGCCAACAAGGTCACGACTAGTTGACCGCCATCCATAGCAGAACCCGTGTAATAATGCTCTAATTCGACCATGCCCAATACCACCGCAGTCGCTCCACCGAGTCCATTAAAAATAGACACCATCTGAGGCATGGCAGTCATCTTTACTTTTTTGGCTGAAATCCAACCAATCAATCCCCCAATCACCATCGCGCCCAAAATCCAAGCATAGTTATTATCTCCTCGTTCCATCGGAGCGGTCATCGCTGCGATGATCGCAATACCCATGCCGATTCCGGCCTGGATATTTCCCCGTCTTGCTGTATCGGGTGAACCCAATTTGCGGATGCCCAAAACGATGAATAATGCCCCTATCATGTAGGCCAATTGTATCAGTGTGTCAAATATCATCTTGTTCTTCTTTTGTACTTCCAATTGTAGCTGGAGGCATTAATTTTCCTTTTATTGGGTAATAGTTACTTCTTTTTCTTCTTAAACATCTCCAGCATTCGATCCGTTACCGCAAATCCGCCGATCACATTTATCATGCCCAGTACAACCCCAATAGCCCCTAAACCTAGAGTGAAATAATCATCCGAATTCGCTTGCCGCATTAATATGATGGCTCCTATGATGACAATACCGCTGATGGCATTTGCGCCAGACATCAAGGGGGTGTGCAGTACGGTCGGGACCTTTGAGATGATCTCAAACCCCAAAATAACTGTAAACAATAAGATGTAAATCATCTGTATGTTTGAGCTGAAAAAAGTTAGAATGGTATCCATATTTTTTATTTTTTGCGTAAGCGTTTAGTCTTTTGTAATCCATGCAGAAGAAATGATCTCATCCTCTAAATCAAAGTTGATTGCCTCATCTTTGATTAAATATTTTAGAAAGTTGTAGATGTTGTTACTTATCAAAGTACTCGCATCTTGTGGCATCGTAGCCGGCAAGTTAGAATCTCCAATAATGAATACGCCATTATCCGTTTCAATAGTCTTTCCATTTTGCGTAAGCGCACAATTACCGCCAGTAGATGCGGCAATATCAACCACAACGGAGCCACGCTTCATCTTGGCTACCGTCTCAGCGGGTAATAGGATAGGGGCTTTTCGACCTCTTACTTGAGCAGTCGTAATAATAACATCTGCTTTTGAAGCCCGATTTTGAACCTCTGCCCGTTGGCGTTTTAGAAATTCCTCAGATTGCTGAACGGCATATCCTCCCGCGTCTTTATCGTCAGCAGCACCTTCGACTTCAATAAACTTAGCGCCCAAGCTTTTTACTTCTTCTTTGGCGGCAGAGCGAACATCAAAAGCTTCGACCATCGCGCCTAATCGTTTGGCAGTGGCAATCGCTTGTAATCCAGCCACACCTGCGCCCAAGACCAATACAGTGGCTGGTTTGATACTACCTGCAGCGGTGATCATCATGGGAAAATAGCGGGGTAATTTGTCCGCGGCTTGTATCACCGCTTTGTAACCTGCAATAGAGGCCATTGCCGATAGTACGTCCATGGATTGTGCCAAAGTAGTCCGAGGAATCATGTCAAAACTAAAAGCTTTTACCTGATGCTTACGCAAAATACCTACAATTTGGTCATTGGCATAGGGCGCAAACATCGCCATCACTACGGCATCTGATTTTGTTTGTGCCAAATCATCCTCTGACATTGGATTGATTGCGATGAGGATATCTGCTTTCGCCAAAATCTCTGACCTAGTTTTGATAGTTGCTGCTTGATAGGAGGCATCTACAAAACCAGCAGATTGCCCAGCACCTGTTTCGATCCAGACTTCTACTAAGTCTTTATGTTTAGTGATAGTCGCAGGCACAAGCGCCACACGTTTATCGTCCTTTTCTTTTAAGATCCCTAAAATCATATTTTTATGTTTGTGTCCTCCAGTAGAAGCCATCCGAGCTTTCTAATGACAAAAGTACAAAAGTTCTTAGAAGTGTTTATGTTCAATTGAAGAATTATGCAATTTATCCACAGATATTCCTAGCACTTTTGACTAGTGCATTACTATTTTGGAAAAGCCCGAAGTAGCAATGAATGGTGTTATTGACTTAATGTGGCAATTTTTCTCGTAAGAGACCATATAGGAAAGTGCCGATGAGTGCCCCAAAGAGTATCACGCCAAAGATTAAAAAGCCGCCTCCTATCATTACGTAGATTGGACCAGGACAAGCCCCTAAAAGCGCCCATCCAAGTCCAAAAATAGTCCCAGCCGATAAAAATCGAGTGATATTTAGGTTTTTGGGTTTGTAAGCGAGTAAGTTCCCCGAAAGTGTTTTTGTCTTTCTTTTCTTTAGAAACCAAAAGACTGGGATGCTGGTGCAGACGGCTACGCCTATGATGCCATACATGTGAATACTCTCAAAACGAAACATTTCATGTATTCGAAACCAAGAGATGACTTCTGATTTGGTCATCAGTACCCCAAAGAAAACACCTAGAAAAGCAAATATTAAATTACGCATATTGTTGTTTTTTGATGTTTACCCAAAAATCCAGGGCATGAATAAATGAGTCATGAGTAATCCGCCAATGAAAAAACCAATAACCGCAATCAATGATGGAAGCTGTAAATGACCTAATCCATTAATGGCATGACCAGAGGTACAACCTTCACCATAACGAGTCCCAAACCCAATTAATACACCACCGACCAAGGCTAGAAGAATACCTTTTGGATTGGAAAAATTAAAAATCTCTGTAGGGAGATAACCTAAATTTTCGGAGACTGAAGTCGGATATTGAATACCCCAGTCCTTTAGATGTAATATAGTTTTTTCAGAAATGTCCACAGGTGCATCACTCTGTAGATAGTGTATGGCGATATAACCGCCAATCAAGGCTCCAGCAATAAAAGAAAAGCGCCAAAATTCGTCTTTCAGATTCCTATCGAAGAACCGCATCTTTTTACCGAGCCCAGAGGCGGTACAAATTGCATTGTAGGAGCTTGAGATGCCAAATTTTTCTCCCAAAATAGTCATCAAGATGGAGAGCATGGCAATCAAAAAACCAGAGATAGCCCAATGCCAAGGCTGGCTAATAAAGTCAATTATATCTTTCATGTAGTTCGATTTGACCGCAAGATATAAAAGTTTTTAGTATAAAAAAATTAAAACAGAGATTGTACAATCAAGTGTGCAACGCTCTTACATGTCTCCAGTATTTGCCTTTTCTAGCAGTTGGACTAATGAGTTGGCAGATTGCATGCCTGGTTGTGCCCATTTCTTTTTGCCATCCTGAAATAGCATGAAAGTAGGAACAGACATGATTCTGAACTTTTGGGCAATAGCTGGATTTCGATCCACATCTATTTTAATGATATGACCTTTGTCTCCAACTTTCCTAGCAACGTCTTTTAATATGGGCGCCATCGCCTTGCAAGGGCCGCACCATTCAGCAGAAAACTGAACTAGAGTAGGGGTTTTGCGATTAATTAAATCTTTAAAGGATGTCTTCTTTTTCATCTCAATTTGCTTTTTTTACTTTTAAATAGGAAACCAATCCATAAACCAAGTATACCCAAGGGGATCCATGCATGATGAAGTCAAACCAGTCCATCGCTTGCATGCCATGAGCTCCTCCTAAGACCCATTTCAATTTACCAAAAATATGAGGAGGACTAAAGGGCGCTAGCCCTAAAGTCAAACTTCCGATGACACCTAGTGTTAGTCGTTCCTTGGCAATTTCTAAAGGCTTTTTTATTTGCTGATCCATTTTTTCTCTTTGAGATACAAAGTTAGACCCAATAGATTTTGGAAATGGTGATCGTAGTCACAAAGTTAAAGGTACTTCCAATTTTAGTTGGAAGTACGACACGAGGAACTATATACATGTTTATTACTTAGCCATCACCCACTTGAATGGATGAGTGGTTTCGGGTATTTTGATCCTTTCGGAAATACGCTGTAATCTAGCAGGAAGCTTCGCAATATAATCTCTTGCTTTTTCAGCGGATTCGTTTAAATCTGATAAGTTTTCGATGTCCCATTCTTTAATAAGGCTACTCAAAATATTGATATAGTCTTGAGTCGTATAGACATTCAGTTTTTGTGCTACATCAGAAAAAGGAGCAAAGAGCGTGCTTGTTTTTTCGCCAGACTCTCTTAGAAAGGCAGCAGGCATGATGATTTTTTTACGCATCATATCTTCAAAAGCCATCATCATTTCACTAGGGTCAACGGCAAAAATCTGACGGACAAACTCTTTGTAGGCCGTTGCGTGTCTTGCTTCGTCTGCCGCTATAAGACCACAGATTTTGGCTAATAATTTATTTCCACTATCTTTTGCCAGTCTAGCTACTCGACTATGCGATATTTTGGTCGCATCTTCTTGAAAACTAGTATAGACAAAGTTGCGGAAAGGATCGATACCCGTTTGGATGTCAAATCCATCACTAATTAGGTGTTGGGTGGATATCTCTACTTCTCTCATGTTGACGCGTCCGGATAAGTAGAGGTATTTATTTAAGAGATCCCCATGTCTATTTTCTTCGGCGGTCCACCGTCTCACCCATTCTGCCCAACTATTGCGACCGTCCTGTTCGACTCCGACTGCAGACATTAACCAGGATTCATAAGTTGGTAAGGCCTCTTCCGTAATGGTATCCCCCACTAAAACGACCCATAAGTCATCACTCATTTCTTTAGACAAAGACTGAATATCTTCTATCTCCTTAAAAAAATCGGGATTATTAGCATCCGGAAGAAAATCTGAAGGTTGCCAATTACTATCGGCTGGTTTTAAAAACTTGTCAAGCAGTCCGTTCATAGATTTTTCAAGGAACTGCATAACTTCTTTTCTCGATTCAGGTAAATGCATAGTGTCAATTTGTAGGCATAGTGGTTTAGGTATCGCAAATATATAAAAAAAGGATAAATACTTTACAGTATTTATCCTTTATCATTAGGCTATTTTTAGGAGCTCCACTTCAAAAATTAGCGTAGCATACCCAGGGATAGTTGGAGGCGCACCTCGCTCACCATAGGCAATTTTATATGGAATGACGAAACGATATCTGGCTCCTTCTTTCATTAGTTGCACCCCTTCTGTCCATCCAGCAATTACTTGGTTTAATCCAAAAGTAGCGGGCTCTCCTCTATCCACAGAACTATCAAATTTAGTTCCATCTATCAAAGTCCCTACATAGTGAACAGTCACTTGATCAGTCGCTTTTGGCTTAGCCCCCGTACCTTCTTTTAGAATTTCATATTGAAGACCACTATCAGTGGTAGTGATACCTTCTTTTTTTCCATTCTTCTCAAGGAATTTTTTTCCATTTGCCATTACGTCTGCATTTTCAATTTTGGATTGACTCGCTTGGTAGTCGGTAATTATTTGATTAATTGCTTCTACTTCCACTTTAAAAGGATTGTTTTGCAACGAATCATTAAACCCATCCATGAAAATTTTTGTGTCAATATCTCCTAGGTTTTGACTTTGCAAATTGGATGCAATAGACAATCCTAACGCGTAGCTTGCTTTTTCTCTTTCGTTCATTTTGCTTTTTATTTTTTTGGAGCTTCAGGAGCTTCAATATCAAGTAACTCTACTTCAAAAACCAAAGTCGAATTGGGTGGAATTTTTGCGCCAGCTCCACGAGCACCATAGCCCAATTTGGCAGGAATGTAAAACTTATATTTGGCTCCAACTTTCATTAATTGAAGACCTTCCGTCCAACCTGGAATCACTTGGCCTACTCCAAAAGAGGTCGGCTCATTTCTGTCATAAGAACTATCAAATGTCGAGCCATCTAACAATGTACCTTTGTAGTGAACCTTCACCTTATCAGTGGGGGTAGGAGAGGCTCCTGTGCCCGCTCTCAGTACTTCATATTGAAGTCCAGAAGCAGTTGTTTTGACACCCTCTTTCTTCCCATTTTCGTCAAAGAATTTTTTTGATTCACCTTCCGCCTTCTCAGATTGAATTTTCATTTGTGCCTGCTGATATGTTTGGATGGCAGCCATGGCATCTTCACTGGTAACAGCGAGATCTTTTCCAGCTTTTACATCTTTCATGGCTTGCGCTAAAATATCTACATTGATTTCTCCGAGCCCCTGCCCTTTGAAATTTTCAAAAATGTTAACGCCTAATGCATAACTTGCTTTTTGGACGTCTGTCATGTTCTCTTTGTCAAAAGCAGTTGTGGTAGTCGCTTTTTTCGTTTCAGAACAGCTTGCACTCATCAAAAGAATGCTCACGAAAGAGAGAAATAATACTTTTTTCATTGTTTGTGTTTTTGTATGCTTGCGCAAAATTATTGTTTAGAATTAGCGGGTACGGCTTTAACAACTTTGATTAAATCAATATCAAATATTAAAGCAGAAAACCCAGGTATATTGGGAGGAGAACCGCGCTCTCCGTATGCTAGATCGTAGGGAATATAAAAACGAAACTTGGAACCTTCGGGCATTAATTGCACCCCTTCTGTCCATCCCCTGATGACTTGTTGTAGCCCAAAGGTAGCGGGCGTTCCTCTATCCACAGAACTATCAAATTTAGTCCCATCTATCAATGTTCCCGTATAATGAACGGTTACTTTATCTTGTGCGCTAGGTTTGATGCCACTCCCAGGCTTAATAATTTTATATTGAAGTCCACTAGGAGTTACTTTGATGCCTTTCCTCTTTGCATTTTCCGCAAGGAATTGAACGCCATCTGCCATAGCCAATTCTTTTTGTTTGTCAGCTTTTTCTTTTTGATAAGTAGAGACAATTGTTTTTGCTGTTGCCACTGGCATTTCTAAGGCCTTACCTGAAGTGAAGTCTTTAGTTGCTTTTTCAAGTCGAACCATATTAATGTCATCCAAACCTCCTTTCAACATGTTTTGAGCCATGGCAAACCCAAACCCATAGGATACCTTTTTCATATCGGCATTGGGGTTTCCTTTCGGGTTTGATTTTAGGTAAGTCATTACCTCACTTTCGGACATTTCAGTTTCTTTACCACCAAAGATGTCCTTCATGCCCTTATATACTTGATCATACTGGACTGCCAAGGAGTCTTTAGTGAAGTTCTCAGCTATCAATACACCTAGCGCGTAAGACATTTTTTCTGCTGTTATTTTTTCCATTGCGGTATCTTGAGCAAAGGTAAAACTCAAAGAAAAGAGGCCTAGCAAAATAAGAAGAGTGATTTTTTTCATAATTTTTTTTAAGAACATGGTGAGGGGAATATTATTGCCGGCGAATTATTTTTTCTGAAAGGATGGGGGAGGTGTTGCTGACTTGGGCTTCGAAATAACTTTTAGCAATTCCACATCAAAGATCAAAGTAGCATACGGGGGGATTTGGCCAGACCCTACCTCGCCATAAGCTAAGTCATAAGGAATAAAGAATTGGTACTTGGCTCCTTCGTGCATCAAAAGGACCCCTTCTGTCCAACCTGGAATCACTGCATTTATCGCAAATCTAGCAGGTTCTCCGCGTTCAATAGAGCTATCAAAAACTTTTCCATTGATTAACTTTCCAGTATAATGGACGAGTACATTTTCTACTGTTGAAGGTTCCTTTCCAGTCCCTTTTTGAATGACTTTATATTGTAACCCACTTGGCGTGGTTTGGACACCCTCTTTTTTTGCATTTTCCGCAAGGAATCGAAGCCCTCTCTTTTTCTCTTCAAGTTGCATTTTTTGCATTGAATTTTGTTGAAAGGTGGTCACAATTTCTTTTAACTCTTCCGCCGATTGACTTAGGGTTTTTCCATTGCGGACATCGTTTATACCCACTATAAATTTTGAAGTGCTAATGGTGCCTAAGTTTTGATTTTTGAAGTTATTCGCCATTGCATATCCTCTAGCATAGGACTGGAGGCTGATTTCTGGATCTACTTGATTACTTAGCGCCGATACCATCTCTTCGTCAGAATAGGCGATTGTATTGTTTTCAAAAACGTCTTTTAGTCCTTTGAATAATTGCTCATATTCAACGATGGATTTGTTTTCTTTTAAATCCATGGCGATTAAGGCTCCTAATGCATAACTGGCTTTGTCTGAGCCTGAAGTATCCCTTTCTTTTGAAGTTTCAGCTAAACGCGTTTCCTCCTTGGAAGATAGGTCTGGTTCACTTTTGCAAGCAATAAGTGCAAAAACCGGTATGATTATTAAAAGAAATAGTCTTTGGTTCATTTAATTGACTTTGATGAAGCGGTGCAAAGGTATGAAAAGTATTAGAAATCTCATCATTTCTCAAAAAAGTTACTTTAATCCCAAAAAAGCCCTTTAAGTATAGACTTAAAGGACTTTTGTGATAAGCGGAGGAAGAGGGATTCGAACCCCCGGTGCCCGCGAAGGCACGTCGGTTTTCAAGACCGGTGC